>NZ_CEVYEL010000010.1:0-67023 GCF_982403165.1 Longicatena sp. | reverse complement strand
CGGAACCGTACGTACGGTGGTGTGAGAGGGTGATTTATTTCACCCTACTCGATTTTAAATCTAAGTTATACTTGCCTCATAAATGGAAACAATGGAAGCTTTTAATAAAGCGTCAAACGCTTCTTGGGTTTGGGTAATCTGCAGACCTTGTGTTAAGGCTCTGGAAAAGCTTGCTATGATACCATGATTTTTTGCCAATAATGCATTCGCTTGTTCACGGCTGTAACCACCGGATAAGGCCACAATTCGCACAATATGCGTATCCGTTAATAAATCTTTATAGAAATCATCTTGACTTGGCAATGTTAATTTAAACATGATTTGTTCATTATCCAAAGTTAACAATTGCTTTTTAATCTCTTCTTTTAAACGTTTTTCACAGGCTGCCTTATCTTCGCTATAAATATCAACTTCCGGTTCTAAAATAGGGATAAAACCATGTGCGGCAATTTGTTTGCCTAAGGCGAATTGCTGTTCAACGATTCTTTGAATACCATCTGCATTCGCGTGATGGATGACACTTCGCATCTTAGTGCCGAAGATATGACGTTGTTTTGCCCGTTGCAGTAATTCTTCTAAATTAGGAATTGGCTTCATTAGTTGAACGCCATCACTTTCTGTTTGCAATCCTTTATCAACCTTAAGGATTGGCAAGATATGCTTTTCTTCCCATAAATAATCTGCCGTATACTTCCCTTCAATTTGACGATCCATCGTATTTTCAAAAAGGATGGCAGCTAAGATATGAGCATTCGTAAAAGCTGGAGAAGTCATGATACGTGTACGCATAGCGTGAATACAATTAAACATTTCTTCATCACTGTGGTATTGTGATGCATCGACGCCATATAAACGAAGGGCTTTTGGTGTACTTCCGCCGCTTTGATCAAGTGCAGCGATAAACCCTTTGTGTGAATGCATTTGAATGACTCTTTCATCTTTCATCATTCACACCTCCTTCAAACGTTTTTTTAAACGTTTTCTTTATACTATTATTGTACCACGTTTTCCGCAAATAAAAAGGAATGTATCAAATAGTCACTTTTCCATTTGTATGATAAATTGAACGCATGCTATTTTTTCAACATCTTTTCAGCACCTTCACTCATTACTAGCTGATATCCATGAGAAGATAAGGTTGCTGTATCATCTTCAGGGGCAATGGTATCGTCATAAACCCAAATGGCTTCAACAGAAATGCCTTTTTCTTTACGAATCTTTGCCAAAATTTTTTCGCCTTCTGCATGAGATACCGTATATAGGGTCGTCGATAACATGTCGGCAATACCACCATCCTTGGTGATAACAGTTACACTGCGGCAATGTTTTGCAGGCATAAGCGTACTAGGGTCAATAATATGATGCATGATTTGTCCTTTGTATGTATAATAGCGTTGATAATCACCGCTAGTCACAAAAGATGAAGATTCATTAATGGAAATAGATGCTAAAGAATCGCTCGATAAAGTATCATAATTGGGGATTTGCAGGCCAACATTCCAGGCACTTCCATCTGGTTTTGCGCCAATTAAGCGAACATTGCCACCGCCATTGATGATGGCATGCTTTAAACCGGCTTTTTCTAGCTTTTGTGCTACTTTTTCAACAGCATATCCTTTTGCAATTGCGCCAACATCAAGCTGTGTATGTGAATTGTTAATATAGACTGTGCTTGCTTTTTCATCCAGTTCAACATGTTCCCATCCCGTATAGGTGTTTGCCTGTTGCAAGGCTTTCTTAGAAGGGATGGTTGCGTTTTTTGGATTTTTTTCAGCGGCTTCGCGCGCATCGTGCCATAAATCTAAGACAGCTCCCATCGTAACGGAAAACTGATGATTGCTAAGGGCATCGTATTCTTTTGATTGTTTTAACAGCTCCATAATAGGTTCGTCTACCTTGATCGGCTTGTCACCGGCATGATCATTGATTGTCTTAATATTGTTAATGCCATCATAATTATGATATTTATCAAATAGCTTATCATAGCGTTTGAATTCATCTTGAAGAATCTGCTCATATTGTTTATACGTATGTTCATCTTTTGCATAGGCTGTAAACATGACTACCGTATCAAAGCCTAAGCTTGTAGAAGTCATGGAATATTTTTCTAGTGTTACAGTATCTTTTTTACTGCTGCATCCATTACTGATCAGGATTGTTAACAGGCAGCATAAGCATAATTGGATTTTTCTCATTCTTATCACCGAGAGTTATTATACCATTATCATTTGGTATTATCCACTAAAAGCAAGCTTCCTTTGTTAGCATCCTTAAAATAAGCCATTAGGGATAAAAATGTGTATAATATCGCTTCATTTCAAAACAGAAGATGGACTCATTGCAAATGAGGAAATGCGTATGCCGCGATGACGTCAGAAGATGCGGGGATTAGCTAATTATTAGAGATGTTTTGATTATTTGAGGAATCATTTGATGAAAGGAAATGTTTTATGAAATGAACATGTGTACCAAGGCCCAAGATATTGGATTTTTAAGATAAGATGAAGGAATTTAAGAAAAGAATAACGTATGCAAAGGACAGGAAAAGCGTTTCTTTTGTTATGACAGTAGGTGTTGTGTAAAAATCATAAAAACGAAATTCTAAGATAACTGCGAAATGAATAAATAATAAAAAAGTATGAAAATCATCCGAAATTGTATGGATGATTTTCATACTCTCTGTTATTTAATGATGCCTTGCTTTTTTGGCGTTATGCGAATTCAATGACGGTAGAAGCGTCGAGCATTTTTATTTTCTCCATCATCTGTTGTCGCTTTTCTTCAAAATGTTCTTTTTGATTTGCATAACAAGATGCATGCTGTTGGAAGAGCTCTAACAATTGAGCGGCTGTGATCGTTTTATTGACACAATTGCTGTTTTTCCAATTGATGGTGATATTCCACACACCATGATCATTCAAGTAAATCAAGCCTAAGGGGGTAATTGCCAAAGGTACAACAAAGCCTAATACGATCGTATCTTGAAATACGTTTTGCAGTTTCATAAACGTCATCCTCTTTCATAATATAAGATAATTGTAAAACGAAATAAACAAACAGGCAATACTTTTATAGGAGATAAAAAGAACGAAATGATAAGAAGCGTTTTCTAAGATTGCTTTTAATTAATACATGGGTGGTGATCTTATAAATGTACTGCCATAACCAGAGGAAGGAATTCACACTATATTCCATCAGCTGGAAACATCAGGAATCCGATGAAAAAAACGAAAAATTTCTTTATGTACCTATTTGAAAATGTTATAATAATCTCGGTATGTGATTTAGATGAATTATCTGAATTTACATAGAAAATTAGGAAAGGCTTAAAGAAAGGTTAGGTGACGATGATGTCATTGTTTAAAGGTCCAATGCGTCAGCACATACAGGGTCACAAAGAGTTGACAGAGCATGTTGACATTCTGGAAATTAAGGCTGGAAATTGTGTATACATTCCCATGCTGTCCGGTGCCAGCACCAATCTGGAAATGCTTGTACAGGAAGGCGATAAAGTCTTAGTAGGTACAAAGCTTGCTGTATGCAATGAACGTAATGTTGTTCCTATTTATTCAAGTGTTTCCGGTACTATGAAGGGTATTGAGAAACGTATGCATTCTTCATTAAAACCGGTGAATCATCTGGTGATTGAAAATGATGGAGAGTACAAAAAAGAACAGTCCTTTGAACCGTTGGATTATGAAACAGCGGATCGTACAGCTTTAATCGATTTCATGATGAATGCTGGTATTATTGGACTTGGTGGGGCAGGATTCCCTGCTTACATCAAATACAAATTTGCGAAGGATGTTGAAAAACTGATCATTAATGCTGTGGAATGTGAGCCATTCATTACAGCAGATTATAAGATGATACAGGCGCACAAAGAAGAACTGGTGACAGGAATTCTGGCAATGAAGAAAATGGCGATGGCAAAGGAAGCCGTAATTGCCATTAAGAAAACACATCCGGATTTGATTTCTTTTTGTGAGGAAGCTGTAAAAGGTTTGGATGGTGTGAGTGTTGTTGCTGTTCCAGATGTATATCCTATGGGCTGGGAACGCGTGTTAGTGCGTGAAATTATGCATAAGGAATATGAAAAATTGCCTGGTGAAGTTGGCGCTATCGTCAACAATGCCACAACCGCAATTGCTTTCGGTAATGCCTTGTTGCATGGGGAAGCCATTATCACAAAGACATTGACAGTGTCTGGTAATGCTATCAAACATCCACAGAATGTAACCGTACCGGTTGGTGTTCCAGTGAATGAAATTGTTGAAGCTTGCGGTGGTTATACATGTGATGATGTGAAACTGATTGCTGGTGGTCCAATGATGGGAAAAACGATCGTTAATGATAAGTTTGTGATCGATCGCAATATGAACGCTATTACGATTTTGGCAAATAAACCATATGACAGTGTGGCATGTTTGCGTTGTGGAAAGTGTAGTGATCATTGCCCGGCAGGTTTACAGCCAGTGCGTATTGCCCAAGCGGTTAAGACAAAGGATAAAAATGCCATGGAAAAACTATGTGCGATGGATTGTATCGAATGCGGTTTATGTACCTTCATCTGTCCATCTCGCTTGGATGTAACAGAAAACGTACGGAAAGCAAAACGCCAGCTTATGATGGCGAAGAAGTAAGGAGGGTAAAGAGATGAAATTTACGTTTAACGCATCGCCTAACTTACGTCAGAGTCAGAGTACCAAACAGATCATGTTAGAGTTGATGCTGGGACTGCTGGTTGTCTTCGGCTTTTCCCTAGTTTATTATAACAGTGTTTATGGTATGGAATATGCTTTACAGGCAGTGAAACTAATGGTTGTTTCCTTAGTGGTAGCCTTAGTAACAGAGATTGCCTTTGCATTCTTTACCAAGAAAGATGCTAAGTTTGATTTTGCTTATATCAAGCAATTCTTAGGTTCTTCTTTTGGATGGATTACCGCGATCATTTTGACATTGATGTGTCCGATCAGTATTCGTCCATATGCCTTAGGAGTTTCGACATTTATTGCCATTTTCTTTGGCAAGCTGTTATTCGGCGGCTTCGGTAACAATATTTTTAATCCGGCAGCTTTTGGTAGAGCTATCGTGTTTGCGACTTTTATGGGAGCGACCACGGATGTTGTAACAGGTGCAACACCAACGACATTAATTGCGACCAATTATAACTGGCTTGTTGTTAATCCTGAGATGATTCAGGAAATGATGAGTGAAGTCGGTGGCTTAGGTAAATTATTTACCGGTTGGTATCCTGGGGCCATCGGTGAAACAAGTGCATTGGTTATTTTATTAGTTGGTGTCATTTTGGCAATTCGTAAAGTGATCGACTGGCGTGTACCTGTGGTATATCTGGGAAGTATCTTCCTCTTGACTGCTTGCGTCGCATTATTGCGTGGGGTAGGTAGTTATGAAGGATTGCCTGGTTTCATTTGGTATCCGTTAGTACATGTGTTAACTGGTGGTGTCGTCTTTGGGGCTATCTTCATGTTGACGGATCCGGTTACTTCACCAACCAGTGCGCAGGGACGTTGTATCTTTGCGTTAGGTGCTGCAATCTTTACGGTATTAATTCGTATTAAGGCGAATTTACCAGAAGGATGTTTATATTCTATCTTATTAATGAACATGTTAACACCAATGATCGAAAAGAGTCTGGAAGGCAAGCAATTGGCTTTACGTAAAAAGGCATGGATCATCAGCGGTGTTGTTGGCGTGGTTGGTTTAGGAAGCGTCTTATTAGCTGGAAATGTCATTGAGGCGAAAGAACCGGCACCTAAGGTATTCTTAAAAACTGAAGATAAAGATGTGAATAAATTTGAAGCTAAGATTACGGCTACCAAAGACAATGGTGATGGCACTGCGACTTATAAGGTGGAAGCACAGGGATATGCGTCTACCGAAGATGCATCAAAATTTAATAAATTTGATATTGTGGTAAACACCAAAGATCATACGATCGTATCTGTGACACCTACAGAGGTAGTTGATACGGAATATGCCGGTGATAAGATTTTAAATGAAGCATTCTTATCACAATTTAAAGAGCAGAAATTAAGTGACAATATAGAAGTAGAAGTTAATGATGCAGTTACAGGAGCTACGTTCTCATCAAAATCAACTGTCCGTGCAGTTGAAGAAGTGCGTAAGGCTCTGGGCTACTAGGAGGTAATCGTATGAAGAAAATTTTACATCTTACGGTATTCCTAGCTCTGATTGCTGCATTAGCCGGAGGAGCTTTAGGATTTGCCAACTCTATGACAGTTCCAGTCATCGCGGAAAATGAACTGAAAGCAGAACGCGATACCTTAAAGGTTATCTATGATGATGTTCCTGACAGTGCGTTCGTTGTTGAAAAAGAAAATGTTTCTAAGACGATTCAGAAAGTCTTTAAAGTAGAAGGAAAAGGATATATCTTCAAAATGAAGGTTACCGGTTATAAAGATGGTACTTCCTTCCTTGTCGCGTTAGATAAGGATGGTAAGGTTGTTGATTATGTGGCTATATCAAACGGCGATACCCAGGGACTGGGAAGCAAGGTTACAGAAAAACCATTCCGTGAAAAACTGCAGGGTGCTGATGCTCTTGGCAGCGAAATTGATGAAGATACCATTACCGGTGCAACCGTTTCAAGTAAACCGGTCATTGAAGGTATTAAGGAAGCAGCCAAATATCAGGCTGACCATTTGAAATAGGAGGTGGATGAAGAATGAATCGTAAAGAAAATTTTACAGCAGGTTTCATCCGTGAAAATCCTGTTTTCTCATTGTATTTAGGTTTATGCTCTACATTAGCTATTACGACAACGTTGAACAATGCCATTGGTATGGGAGTAGCTGTTATTGCCGTATTGATCATGTCCAATGTCATTATTTCCTTGATTCGTAACATTACACCATCAGAAATTCGTATCCCAGTGTATATCGTTATCATCGCGACTTTAGTTAAAGTTATTCAGATGCTGATTAAAGCATATGCACCAAGTCTGGATACCGCACTTGGAGTATTTATTCCACTGATCGTTGTAAACTGTATTATCTTAGGTCGTGCTGAGGCATTTGCCAGCAAGAATAAGGTATTAGATTCTGCGTTAGATGGTTTAGGTATGGGACTTGGCTATACGGTTTCTATCATCATCATGTCTGCCATTCGTCAGATTTTAGCTACAGGTGTGATTTCTTTTGATAACCCATTTAATGCGGCGCAGAATATCTTCACTCTGCGTATCATCCCAGATGATTTTGCCATTTCCATGTTCTCTCAGCCATTTGGGGCTTTCTGTACATTTGCCTGCTTGGCGGCTGGATTGGCAGCTTATAAGGCACATAAAGAGAACAAAGCTAAAAAACTGGAAAAGGAGGCGAAATAATTTATGGATTGGAGTAATTTATTCGTCATGTTCGTAACGTTTGTTTTGATTAACAACGTTGTGCTGAATCAGTTTTTAGGTATGTGCCCATTCATGGGGGTATCCAAAAAAAGCAGTTCAGCTATTGGTATGGGGGCTGCCGTTACTTTCGTTATCGTCGCGGCTTCCTTGGTTACGTATGCGTTATATTACGGCGTATTAGATAAATGTGGTTTACAGTATATGGATTTGATTACCTTCATTCTGGTTATCGCAGCTTTAGTACAGTTGGTTGAAATGATCATTAAGAAGACGAGTCCTTCCTTATACAAGGCATTAGGTGTCTATCTGCCTTTGATTACGACAAACTGTGTCGTATTGAATGTTACCTTAAATAATATTACCAATGGATATAACTTCGCTGAAATGCTGACGTATTCCATTGCCATTCCTTTAGGCTTTACATTGGTATTGTATATTTTCTCTACCATTCGTGAACGTCTGGATGCCTGTGATACACCGCTTTCCTGGAAAGGTAACCCAATTGCCCTGATTGTAGCTGCCATTATGGCTTTGGCTTTCAGTGGCTTGATGGGTCTGGTATAGCATATGGCGAGCGCAGTTATTTACTTAGCTATTTTAGGAGGTATTTATGCATTAGTTTTCTATTTGAATCATAAAACACCGCTTCCTAAAGGCTGTGAAAACTTAAAAGCAGAGTGTGAAGGCTGCCATGATGTAGCCTGCTGCAACAACCCTGCGCATGATAAATAGGAAAGGGGAATAACCATGTTAACAGCTGTTTTAATGATGTTGGTACTTGGTGCAATTCTTGGTTTGGGACTTGGAATCGCAGATAGATTTTTGAGTGTTGAAGTAGATGAGCGCGTAGAAAAGGTCAGCAGCATGTTGCCTAACTACAACTGTGGAAGTTGCGGTTATGCTGGATGTAGTGGTCTTGCCGAGGCTTTGGTAAATGGTGAAATTACTGTGGTTGGTACATGTAAACCATGTAAAGCTGATCAGAAGGCAGCCATTGCAGAATACTTAAACACAACACCAGGACCTGACGGCAATTGTGTCAAGGTGAAACCATAAAGGTAACAATGAGATAATCTATCTTAACAGATAGGTTATCTTTTTTAGACAGCAATGGTGCATGATAGTATTTAAAACATGTGGTTTTATGAGGCTGTTATAAAGATTAAAAAGAGCTTTCCCTTCTTTATGACTTTTGATAAAATGAGAGAAAGAAAGGTGATGCAGATTGGATAAGGAAACCATTCATCGTTGTACGTGGGCAGAAAATGCAGAAGCTATCTATCAAAACTATCATGATAACGAATGGGGCGTTCCCGTTTATGAGGATCAAAAATTATTTGAAATGCTGATATTGGAAGGGTTTCAGGCAGGATTATCGTGGCTTACGATTCTAAAAAAACGCGAACATTTTAGAAAAGCTTTTAATTATTTTGATGTAGCTTGCATAGCTGCTTATGATGAAGATAAAATAACAGAATTGATGCAGAATAAAGGCATTGTGAGAAATCGTCGCAAGATTTGTGCAGCAATTCAAAATGCTAAGGTGTTTTTAGCGATACAGAAAGAATATGGTACGTTTTCAGAGTATTTATGGGGATTTACCAATCATCAGGTACAATACTTGCAAGATAAAGAAATGCCGGTCACAACTCCTTTATCTGATAGCATTTCTAAGGATTTGAAGAAGCGTGGGATGAAGTTTGTCGGCAGCACGATCATCTATTCGTATTTGCAGGCTGTCGGTGTTGTTCATGATCATCACAAAGGATGTTTCTTACATGTGGATGATAGCAATAACTAAAAAAGATGTTCTTTGATTTGCCCCTTGTCAAGTAGACAGGGATAGATCATTCCATAAGAACATCTCTTTTAGTTAGGTATTTATCTGATAGGATTTTAATAGTGGTAAGGTAACCATAACGATGACAATGCCAACGATAGCCTGTATGATATTGCTAGGCACACCGGTGAGTGATAATTGCCAACTATCATTTATAAAAGCATCTGCCATAAAATAGCCTATGACCATCCATACGCCGGCCAATGCATATATACCATAGCGTAAGAGTGGTTTTGTGACCTTGTGAAGCAACAGGGATACCAGTACAGCCTCTATTCCTTTGATAAAAAGTGTGGGAATGAAATAAATACCATAACCTCCGGCAATATCCGCCAAACCACTTCCAATACCACCTATAAGAAAGGCATAAAAAGGATTTAATAAGGATGAAAATAATAAGATAAAACCATCTCCAAGATTGAAATATCCCTGAATACCATTCGGAACTTTTATCAAATAGGTAGCCAGAAAGACCAAAGCGATGCCTAATGCCGCCAATACCAGTTCTTTTACTTTCTTATTATCCATGATCATTACGCTTTCTTTAATTTCCGTTGGCGATAGAATTGGCGCTGTATCAGTGGTAAGGCAACGATGGCAATCACGTAACCGACACCACTCTGTAAAATATTTTCGGCTATGCCACTCAAAGCGATAATCATACTTCCTTTTAAATACCATTTTGCGAAAAAATAACCAATAACCATGATCATACATCCAAGGAAATAAGCAATCCATTTTATTTTGTTACCATACTTTTGGAACAAGTAAGCAACCATACAGCCTTCCAATCCTTTGATTAATAAAGTAGGAATGAAATAATATGCATACCCACCTGCAACATCTGCTAAAGCACTGCCTAATCCACCGATCAAAAAGCCGCCAAGCGGTGAGACAATACTAGAAAATAACAAGATGAATCCATCACCTAAATTAAAATAACCATCAATCCCATTAGGTATCTTAATAAACATCGTGGAAACAAAGACGATGGCCATACCTAATGCATATAATACAATTTGCTGCGTTGTTAATGTTTTTTTGTTCATATAATATACCCCTCTTTCTTACTTGTCAGTATTCTAACAAAAATCTGTCATGATAAAAATAGACAAAAATACATAAAAAATAAAGGTCAGTTCATGTTATACTAAAATGGGTGATATATATGGAAATGCAAACAAGCACATTTGAACGACAAAAAGGAATGGCTTTATATAAACAAATCTATTTGAAATTGCGAAAGGATATTATGCAGGGTTATCTGAAAAAGGGAGATCGTTTGCCTAGCATACGTAGCTGTGAGCAATTGTTTAAAGTATCGAAAACAAGTGTTGAGCGAGCTTATCAATTATTATTAGATGAAGGCTATATCAGTTCCAGACCGCAAGCTGGATATTATGTGGATGTAGATGAAGAACATGTGCGTATGCGATTATCTTTATTACAAAATGTTCAAAGGAATCCCACCTATCGTATACGGTATGACTTTCGTAGTCAAAGCATGGATCATGATGCTTTTGATATGACTTTATGGAAAAAATATCTGAAAGAAGTTTTGGAACTGCATCAGGTGATTACGACATATGGTGATGCCCAAGGCGAAGTTTCACTGCGCGAAGCTTTACAAAAATATGCATATTCTATGCGAGGTGTCTTATGTGATGTGGATGCTATCTTGATCGGTGCCAGTTTTCAATCTTTATTATTTTTGTTATGTGGCTTGCTTGATAAACAGATGATCGTCGGTATGGAGAAGAGTGGCTTTTCCCAGGCTGAAGAAGTATTTAAAAGCTATGGTTTTCCAATTGTGTATTTATCCTTGGAGGAAGATGGGATCTCCATTGCTGAATTGCGTAAGCATCATGTACAGGTATTGTATATAAATGCGGGGTCATTGGGAAAAAATCATCAGCCGTTATCTAAAAAGAATAAGGAGGAGCTATTGCGCTGGGCAAAACAGGCAAACGCATTCATCATTGAGGATGATCATAATGGAGAATTACGTTACGCAACCAAGGTAACAAGTGCAATGCAAGGTTTTGATATGGGAGAGCGTATATTTTATATCGGCTCGTTTTCACGTTTGCTTTTGCCATCGTTACGTATCAGTTATCTGGTTATGACACAAGATATCAAACAGCGTTATATTAGCAGAAAAGACAATTATGCGCCGACGTCCAGTAAAATTGAACAATTGGCATTGGCACGTTATATCACGGATGGTCATTTGGAACGCCATATCAGACGATTAAAAAAAAGGTATGAAAAGAAAAGTCAGCATATGTTTGACTTACTGCATACCTATTTACCAGAGGCTAGTTGTATATTAGAAGAAGCTTCCTTACAATATGTGCTACGCTTTCCTTATGAGTTGAACTATGCAGAAATTCTTGTCGAGGGTGAAAAAAAAGGGATAGCTTTTAATATAAATTCCTGTCAAGAACTTGTGATTTCCTTTGCGGCTATTGCGGAAAAAGATATGGATGAGGGGATCTATCGATTGCGTCAGCTTTTGCATGAGAATGCGATATAGATTTGATTACATGCATATCGTAAAATAGGGGGGGATTGAAGAAGTAAATGCCAAATAAACAAGGAAGGTTTACGAAACAGCGGTGGAACTAGATATAATAAATGAATGTGTAACGTTGTAAGATAACGGTATGGATACAATCATAAGTTTATTATTGACAACTGAATGCATCTATCATAAATTAACTCACGTGTATGCAAATTTATAACAACAAGCGTTCCTTTTTCTATGGAAATAGGTGTATAATATAGTGATAAGATAAGGAAAAGGAGGTATTTCTATGCAGGCATTTTTATGGCAACAAGGCGAATTTCTACTACGTATTTTATTAGCCGGTGTATGTGGGGCGATGATTGGCTATGAACGCAAAAGCCGTAATAAAGAAGCAGGCATTCGTACACATATGATCGTCGCCATGGGAGCCGCTTTGATTATGATTGTATCGAAGTATGGCTTTGGCGATCTGTTAGGAAAAGAAGGCGTTGCTTTAGATCCATCGCGTATCGCGGCACAAATTGTCACCGGGGTAGGCTTTTTAGGTGCCGGGATGATTTTTATGCGTAAAAATACCATTTCCGGACTTACGACTGCAGCTGGCATATGGGCAATCAGTGCTATCGGTATGGCGATTGGAAGTGGCTTATATCTATTGGGAATCCTAACCGCTTTTGTAATCTTGTTAATTCAAATTACGTTGCATTCCAATCATAAATGGCTGCGTGAGACTTATAAAGATGATGTATGTTTTGTGATTGAAAAGGATAAAAAAAATATTGAAGACTTGCAGAAGCGTTTGCAACAACTGCATATGGAAATATTGAATGCTAAGGTCGAGGAGAAGGATGATTGTTATCATGTAGATTTTGTGGTAAATTATCCTAAAAATTATGATGCGGATGTCTTGATGAAGCTGTTTCAGGAAATCAGCTATATCAAAGAACTGGATGTATGATTCCTAGCGTTCATTTGAAATAAATCTTGCCATTTTGCAAAGAGTATAGTAAAATAAGCAAGGTTGTGATGAGAATCATCACATACAAACAAGTTCATAGGTTTTAACAGCCTCCATTTTTCACTGATTTCATGTAACTAAATCAGTCATATGGAGGCTTTTTTATGAGAAAGCAGGTGTTTTATATGCAAGTACAAGAAACTAATAAAATGGGCATACGTCCCGTATTTCCATTATTGATGTCCATGGCCTTTCCACCCATGCTCAGCATGCTGATCCAAGCTTTATATAACATTGTGGATAGTATGTTTGTGGCGCAAATCGGTGAGCATGCCCTTACAGCGGTATCTTTAGCCTTTCCTATCCAGACCCTTATCATTGCCTGTGCAGTAGGTATTGGTGTCGGTGTAAATTCATATATTGCCAGAAAGTTGGGAGAAAAGAAACAGGATGAGGCAAACAGCGCTGTGCTGCATGGCTTGTTACTGGCATTGGTAGGATCGTTGTTATTTATCCTATTGGGTATTTTTGGTATACCGGCCTTTTTTAAGATGTTTACAAGCGATGCCTTAATATATGAGGAAGCCTGTGCATATACATATATTTGTGTCTTCTTTTGTTTTGGCTGTTTCTTCCATATTTGTATTGAAAAGGTATTTCAATCTACCGGAAAGATGATCTTTCCTATGGCGATTCAGGCAATTGGGGCTATTATCAATATCATTTTAGACCCAATTATGATCTTTGGCTGGTTTGGTTTTCCGGCATTGGGCGTTCAAGGGGCAGCGATTGCTACCGTCATTGCCCAGATTACTTCTATGGCAATGTCATTTTTTGTGTTATTAAGCAGAGAACATGATGTCAAAGTCGATGTGAAGCATTTCCATTTCCATATGGATTGTATCAAAAAGATCTTGGCTGTAGGTGTTCCAAACGCGTGCATGAATGCATTGAATAGCTTTTTGGTGATGGGATTAAATACGATATTGATTGGTTTCTCTAATGCTGCTGTTGCTGTGTTTGGTATTTATTTCAAGCTGCAAACCTTTGTATTCATGCCGGCAAGTGGCTTAACGCAAGGGGCTATGCCATTGATGGGGTACAATTATGGAGCAGGGTATCATCAACGTCTGCATGAAGCGTTGAAATATGCTATTTCAGTGACCGGAATCATCATGCTATGCGGCTGTCTGCTCTTTGAAATCTTCCCAACCCAACTATTAGGTTTGTTTGATGCCAATGCGGAAATGATGAATATCGGTGTTCCTGCCTTACGTATCATCGGTATCAGTTTTATACCGGCAACCTTCGGTTTTATTTTACCAACCTTGTTTCAGGCTATGGGATTAGGCTTACAATCATTGATTATCTTCTTATTGCGTCAATTGATCATCACCTTGCCATTAGCTTTCCTTTTTGCGAATTGGTTTGGTTTATATGGTATTTGGGTATGTTTCATTCTTGCCGAAACTATAGCAGCTATCGTGGCCTACTTGCTCTATCTGCGTATTCGCAAAACGGATCCGATTCTTTCTCGCAATTGGGAAGCGGCATAAGATTGTGACAGTTTCGTCATCCTTTTGTTTCACATAGACGAAAGGATGCTTTTTTTTGTATAATAGAAGAAATGAAAGACCGTTATGTTATCAGTGTCCTACCATCAAGTAGAAAGCAGGGTGTCTTATGAAAATTTTATTTGTTGAAGATGATCAGGCAATTGCCTTAGGTCTAGTATATTCTTTAGAAAAAGAAGGCTATGAGGTCATACATTGCGTTTCTCAAAAAGCCGCCTTGGGTTTGCTGGAAACACAAGTATTTGACCTATTGCTACTGGATGTCAGTTTGCCGGATGGCGATGGTTATACCATATGTAAACAAGCCAAGCATCTACATGATGTACCTGTTATTTTCTTAACTGCTTTAGATGATGAAGTCAATGTTGTGATGGGCTTAGATCTTGGCGGGGATGATTATGTCACAAAGCCATTTCGCATCAAAGAATTGTTAAGCCGCATAAAGTCAGTTTTACGCCGTTATCAAAAGGATGCTTTAGACATTGTGCAGATACAGCATCTGGAAATCCACATCAGAGAAGGGAAAGTATATCGTAAAGGCAGTGAAGTATTCTTAACAGCGTTGGAATATCGCTTATTGATGGTGTTTGTTAATCATCAGGGACAAGTCTTATCGCGTAGTCAGCTATTGGAAGGCATATGGGATGTCGCCGGTGATTTTGTGAATGATAATACGTTGAGTGTATATATCAAACGTTTACGTGAAAAGTTGGAAAAAGATGCCGCAGAACCGGAAATTATTAAAACAATCAGAGGACGCGGGTATCGGATGGAGAAAGGATCATGAAACTATTACGCAATAAAGAAATACGAAGAAGCGTGTTGAGCTGTGTTTTATACAGCTTATTATTGTATGTTTTAAGCTTACTTTGGAACATTCCAATCTTGCTTCTCTTGTTTTTCCAAGCCGGTGGTTTTCTAGCTATTTTCTTATGGTATCAAAAACAGCGCTATGCACATATCACAGCATTATCCACATATCTGCAGGCAGTATATGAAGGCAATGAGCTGTTGGATATACGCGATTATGAAGAAGGAGAGCTTAGCATATTAAAAAGTGATATTTATAAGATTACCAGTATCTTGAAACAACAAAAGGAATTGCTAGAGAAAGATAAGACATTTCTGGCGGATACCTTAAGTAATATTTCGCATCAGCTAAAGACACCTTTAACCTCAATGATCGTCATGAACGATTTATTAGCACAAGAAGATCTGCCATTGATTAAGCGTAAACAGTTCCAGCAACAGATGCAGCATCAACTGCAGCGAATCGAATGGCTGATTGCGACCTTACTTAAGCTTTCAAAGATTGATGCGAATGCGATTATCTTTGAACCAGTTGATGTTGTTGCCCATACGTTGCTTGAAGAAAGCATAGAACCACTTTTAATAGGCATGGAGCTAAAAAACATCACTTGTACGATACAGTGCGCAACGGATATTCATTTTACTGTTGATCGCAATTGGATTAAGGAAGCCATTGTAAATATCGTGAAAAATTGTATGGAGCATACTTCTGAAAACGGTCATATCTGCATCAGCTGCAAGAATACACCTCTTTATACCTTCCTTGTGATCGAGGATGATGGCTGTGGCATTGCTACATGTGATTTAGCGCATATCTTTGAACGATTTTATAAAGGGGAAAATGCCGGTCAAGACAGTGTGGGCATAGGCTTATCTTTAGCTAAAGCTATTCTTATGCATAATCATGCGACGATTGAAGCAGAAAGTGAAGTAGGAAAAGGCACACGGTTTTTGATTCGCTTTTATAAATAAAAGCAGGCAGTTTCATGACAGAATTGTAAGACATATTGTCATGAAGCTGTCATTTCTTTCGCTTATACTTAAGCGTAGGAGGAAATACATATGGAATTGTTAAAGGTAGAGCATGTAAGTAAAATTTATGGGGCGAAAGAAACGCAGGTAAAGGCATTGGATGATGTTTCTTTTACGGTAGAAAAAGGAGAATTTGTGGCAATTGTTGGCCCAAGTGGCTCAGGTAAGTCTACGCTGCTGCATATTCTTGGCGGTGTGGATCGTCCGACAAGTGGTCAGGTAATCTTAGATGGTAATGCGATGTATCAGATGGATGAAGATGGATTGGCTATTTTTCGACGTCGTCAGATTGGCCTTATCTATCAGTTTTATAACCTGATTCCGGTATTGAATGTGAAAGAAAATATTACTTTGCCTTTGTTGTTGGATCAGCGAAAAGTAAATGAAGATTACTTTCAGAAATTGGTACAGCAACTCGGTTTGCAGGATCGTTTAAATTATTTGCCCAATCAATTATCAGGAGGACAGCAGCAGCGCGTATCTATCTGCCGTGCCATCATGGCATCACCGGCTGTCGTTTTAGCGGATGAGCCAACAGGAAATCTCGATCGTAAGAACAGCGAAGAAATTGTCGGGTTATTAAAACAGCTGCATCTAGAACAAAAACAGACGCTGATCATGATTACGCATGATGAAAGTATTGCCCTGCAGGCAGATCGCATCTTGCAAATAGAGGATGGTAAGATTGTCAAAGACGAGGTGATACGGCGATGAAGGTAGAATATCGCGTCACTTTGGAAAGCATGCGGCGCAATCGCAGAAGAACTAGAATTACCATCTTCGGAGTTGTGCTTTGTATCGCGATGCTATCCGCAATTGCGACCATGATGACTTCATATCGCAGTGCCATGATCGAAGGTGTAATCGCACGCAATGGCTTTTATCATTATAGCTTTAATGAGATATCTTCATCGGATGTTCAAAGGCTGCAAGCAAATCAAGATGTTGCACAAGTTGCCATTACCTATGCGGATAAAGCACGATATGGAACAAAGGATGACAATGCAGAAATGCAGACTACCATTCAGATAAATGGTGTAAAAGAAAAAGACTTAGCGTTAAAAGGCAATGCATTGATTCAAGGAAGCTATCCTAGCAATGCACATGAAATTTTAGTCAGTGAGCAATTTCTTAAAAAATATGAGAAAGCGATTGGTGATCCTATTACTTTACGCATTGGCGATTATCCAAAGCAGCATTGGCAAACCAAACAGCAACAAGACTATCGCATTAGCGGTGTAATCAAAAGCTGGTGGGATGATGTAGGCTATATGAACACCATTGTGGCCTATGATACACAACAAGAAGCTTTGCATAAGAATAACTTATCCGCCTATCTCTGCTTGGACTCTTTGCGGCATAAAGAGGATAAAATAGCACGCATTCAAAGCCAACTGCATACAGAATATGGTAGCAATACCAATCATGACCTGCTGCAGTTTTATGAAATTACCGATTCAGAGTTTATGAAAACGATGTTGATTGCAGGCAGTATCATGGCCACTTTGATCTTATTAGGCGGAGGCTCTCTGATTTATAATGCATTTGCCATATCATTAAGTGAGAGAACCAGATATTTAGGTATGTTATCCAGCGTTGGAGCGACGCGAAAACAGAAAAAACGCTCAGTACGCTTTGAGGCTTTCGTCATCGGATGTATTGCCTTACCGATTGGTTTATGCTTAGGAATCGGCGGGGATGCTATTGCCTTTCATTTGTTTGACGGCCTCATACGTTCATCCAGTTCTTCTGATCTGGATTTAAAAGTTGTGGTGAACTGGCAGATTCTGTTACTAATCGTTATGTTTACCATTGTACTATTGCTTTTTTCATCCTGGTTACCGGCAAGGAGAGCTTCCCGTATTTCGGCAGTTACGGCAATACGTCAGAATAGTGATGTACGCATACGTAAAAAGGATGTTAAAGTAAGCCGTATCACACAAAGATTGTTTGGCTTTGAAGGTACTCTTGCAATGAAAAACATGAAGCGCAATCCTTTCCGTTATCGTGCAACGTTGTTATCGTTTATCATTTGTATGGTTTTATTTCTTAGTGCCATCACCTTGATGGGACTTGTGCAGACGACTATCTTGATGAGCATACGTACCAATGCAGATGTTACCTTAAACATCTATAACAACACCGATGACCAATTGCCTTATAAACCTTATGAGGAAGCAAAGTTGTCTGCGTATAAACAAGTGCGTTATGCAGATCATGCGACATTGACCTTAGAAAGTTTTTTGAAATTAAACGATAGTCGCTACCTAAGTAAGGCGGGAAAAGAACAATTACAAAACTATGAAAAAAATATAGATGTCAATACCAACTTTCACGAGAGCAGTCTATCATTCCTTGATATCTATGGTTTACAGGATGAAGAATTAAAAGCCTATTGTAAACAAGTAGGGGTCGATATAGAAAAACTGAAGCAGCATCAGGGGATGATCTTAGTAAATGCTCCAGTAAAAGATGCTTATAAAACAAAGCATATCGATTGGCTAAAGGTTGCAAAAGGCAGTCACTTATCAGCGGAATTTGATAAGAAAGAGGATCCTTATAAAGCCTATGAAGATGGAGATGATATACCAGACGTTTTGCCAACACCGGTCTTAAAACATGCCGTGTATATTGAAAAAGTGACGCAGCTAACGCCAGACTTTCTTGAGGCAGCTTATAATAATCCAACAAGCTATCTGATAACATCCTTTGATGCTGTGAATGCCTTAGCAAGTACGCTTGATAAAAAAGGTGGAAATGCGCATGCTACCTGTATGATCTACTATCGCAGCATGCATCCAAATGAATTACAGGATGAACTTAGCAAGCAGCAGTCAATGAATATGTATGTAAATAATGTTGCCAAAGATAATGAAAAAACAAAAAGTTTAAGCTTAGTAATCTCCTTATTTCTTTATAGCTTTGTCGGTTTATTGATTTTAGTTTCTATTACCAATATCATCAACACGATAGCTACTAGCATGCAGTTAAGAAGAAGAGAATTCGCAATGTTGAAATCCATCGGCATGACAAAAAAACAGTTTCATCGTATGATTGGTTATGAAAGTATCTTTTATGGTTTCAAGACATGTTTGTATGGACTTCCTATCGCCTTTTTGATCATGGTAATCTTATCAAAAACTTTTTCTTTAAGTTTTGAAAATAAGCTCTATATTCCATGGTTGGGAATTGGTATCACGATTTTCGTGTTGTTCCTATTATTGATCTTAATCATGTTCTTCTCTATTAAAAGAAGTGAGCAGGAAAATATCATCGAAACGATACGACAGGAAAGTATCTAAGGTAAAAAACGGTTGAGGAAGACCGTTTTTTTCAGGAATGGAAAACGGGTAGCGGCAATGGTATAATAAGAGTAACGATGCAGGAGGCAAGGTTATGCAAAATTATGTTATGGCAATTGATCAAGGAACAACCAGTACTAGAGCCATCCTTTTTGATCAGCAAAGCAATATCATCGGAATTGCTCAAAAGGAATTGGAAAATTACTATCCTCATCCTGGTTGGGTAGAACAGAATGCAAATGATATTTGGGCAAGTACAGTAGGGGTCATGTTTGAGGTATTGGCAAAAACAGGTATCAAAGATACACAAATTGCGGCAATCGGTATCACAAATCAAAGAGAAACAACTGTTGTCTGGGATAAGGAAAGCGGACAGCCCATCTATTTTGCCATTGTATGGCAATCTCGGCAAAGCGATTCTTATTGTGAAGCATTCAAAGCCCAAGGCTTAGAAGAAATGATCAAGGAAAAGACGGGATTATTGTTAGATCCGTATTTTTCTGCCAGTAAGATTCGTTTTATCTTAGATCATGTTGCGGGGGCTCAGGAAAGGGCAGAACGTGGTGAACTGCTGTTTGGGACGATGGATACATGGTTGTTGTGGAAACTGAGCCAAGGGGCAAAGCATATGAGTGATGTGTCGAATGCATCACGAACGATGTTAATGAATTTAAAAACTTTGGATTATGATGAAGAATTGTTAAAACTGTGGAACATTCCAAGATGCATGTTACCGGAAATTCATGATACCAGTGAAGTCTATGGCTATACCAGTGGATTATTTGATCATCCGATTCCGATTGCGGCTTTGGTTGGCGATCAGCAGGCAGCTTTATTTGGTCAGACTTGTTTTGATGCGGGTAATGTTAAGAATACGTATGGTACCGGATGTTTCCTGCTTATGAATACGAAGGAGAAAATTATCCACTCTCAACATGGCCTGTTAACATGTGTAGGCTGGCGTATTAGGGGGCAAACCGCTTATGTTTTAGAAGGTAGCGTGTTTGTGGCCGGAGCTGCTATTCAGTGGCTAAGAGATGGTTTGGCTATCATTTCCAGCAGCAGTGAAAGTGAAAGCAGAGCCAAGCAAGTAAATGATTGTGATGGTGTTTATGTAGTGCCTTCCTTTACCGGGTTAGGTGCGCCTTATTGGAAGCCACAGGTAAAAGGGGGCATCTTAGGATTAACCAGAGGCACAAAGCAAGAGCATATCATACGTGCTACCATAGAATCTTTAGCTTATCAAACCAGTGATGTCGTATTTGCTATGCAAGAGGACAGTGGTTTAGCCATTAAAAAGATGCAGGTAGATGGCGGTGCTAGTCGTAATGATTTCCTCTTACAATTTCAAAGTGATATTCTAAATACGCAAGTAATTCGTTCAACCATCAGTGAAACGACCGCATTAGGAGCGGCTTATCTGGCAGGTTTAGCCGTCGGTGTTTGGAAACATCAGGATGATATCCGTAAGCAATTTCAAGTTGCCAGCATTTTTGAACCGATGATGGAGGAAGAAAACCGCATTGCTCATTTAAACGGCTGGAAGCGAGCAATCCATGCGATTATGGAGTTTTAAATAACTGCGGCAAGCAATTTGCAAAAGATAAAATCACAGGGTCATCACGACATACAAGAAAATGGTAATTTTTGCTTGTGAAAATGTTAGTAAATCAATTGACGTATATCCTTACCTTTGTTAAAATATCTTTGGTAAAGAGGGAATATTTCTTCTAAGTCGTAATGAACGATTTACCAGAAAGAGAAAAGGAGATAATGAACATGAAAAAACTGACAGTATTACTGGCAGCATTGTTTATGCTGACGGCGTGCGGTAGCAGCGAAGAAGCAAAAACGGGATCTGCCGAAACAGCAAAAGATGCCAAAGGTGATTATGCAAGTGCTAAAATCACAGTAAAAGGCGATGCAGTTGAGTCTATTACATTAGATGAGACAAAGGATGGCAAATCAAAAAAAGAGCTTGGTGCTAACTACAACATGAAGCCACACAGCAAAATCAAAAAAGAATGGAATGAACAGGTAGAATACTTGGAAAAGTACATTGTTAAAAACGGTATCGATAAGGTCGAATTAACAGATCAAGGCTACCCTAAAAATGACGATGTATTGGCAGGATGCACCATCAACATCACAAATCTGATGCAAGCAGCTAAAGATGCAGAAGCTGCAGCAAAGAAATAAACAACCGACAGATAGTACAGTTCTCATAAAACTGGACTATCTGTTTTTTTAACGAATTCATAATGTTATCTTTATGCGTAAACTAAAACAATGCCTAGGTTTATAGTTTTATGGTAGTAGCGCATATGGCAGGATGTATGGTTGCACAAAAAGCGGTAACACTAAAATTAAGCAGAAAGGATGCGAAAGAATGAAAAAAATAACAGTGTTACTGCTTGGTGTATGCATGCTGTTGAGCGGTTGTGCAAAAAGCGAGCAGAAAGAGGGAACAGGAACTTATACAAATGCAAACGGGGAAACGACAACGGCTAAAGTAACTTTAAAAGATGGTAAAATCAGTAAGGTTTCCATTGATGAAACCGCGAAAGACAAAGACAAGACAAAAAAAGAACTTGGCGCTGACTATCATATGAAAACAGCAAGCGGTATTGGCAAAGAATGGAATGAACAAGTGAAATTCTTTGAAAACTACGTAGCTAAACATGGTATTGAAAAGTTGGAATTAAAAGATAATGGAAAGGCAGCTAACGCAGATGTTATCAGCGGCTGCACCATTAGTGTTGAAGGGTTTGTAAAAGCAATCGCCGATGCTAAGGCAAATGCTAAATAAAAAGTGATGCTCCTATATTTGTATAGGGCATCACTTTTTTCAAGCATGGAAGTTTATTTCTTATTGATTCTGGCATTCGCAATAACGATGACATCGCCCGAATTTAAAGTTACTGTTTCACTATTTAGATTATATTCCTGGCATAAGGATAGTCATTAAAATAAGAGTTTTCATACACGTAATAGGAAGCTGTGTCTTTATATTCATTACTGGATGGTTTTAATATGTGATAAAGGAATTCAATAAAAGGAATTTCATAGGATGATTTGATATATAATAAGTGATTTTCTTTTTTATCCATGTTCTACCTGCATATTCTGCATCATTTTTAAGCGTTATTTAGAATGGTACAGTCTATTAAGGGCAATCTATACGATGATAATCATAAACAGCTGTACAAAAAGCGATTGCAAATGTGAAATCTTATGAGTATAATATAAAATAATGGAGGAATTTATGAACAAAGCAGATAAGATATTTATTGGACTCATCGTAGTAATTTCATGCTTGTTGTATGTCCCTTCGTTATGGTATGCCTATCAGAATCAAGGCAGCGTGAAAGAAGTCGTCGTCAGTTATAAAGATAAAGTGGTATTACAAAAACGTTTGTCATTAGATCATGTATATGAAGTAAAAGGTACATTAGGACCTGTAAAGGTAGAAGTAAAGGATGAAAAAGTGCGGGTGGAAAAAGAAACATCCCCTTATCATCTTTGTTCTATCCAAGGATGGGTGGATGACGTTAATCGTCCAATCGTCTGTCTGCCGAATAATATTGTTGTAGAGATACGTTCTGCATCTGATGAGGAAGCAGACATAGATACGGTGATTCAATGATGAGCAAAACTAAGAAAATGACGACTATTACCATGTTGATTGCTATCAGCATCTTATTTCACATGATTGAATCGATGATACCCATTCCTGTTCCTATTCCAGGTTTTAAGCTGGGCTTAGCGAATATCGTTGGTTTGATAGCCTTGTACTTGTTTGATGAAAAAGTCATGTTGGAAGTAAATCTGATGCGTGTTTTATTGGCATCTTTATTGCGAGGTGTGCTATTTGGGACAGGTTTTTGGTTGTCCCTGTGTGGAACGTTATTAAGCTGTGTTGCATGCATTATCGCAAAGCGGTATACACCGATGAGCATTTATGGTGTCAGTGTCGCCGGCAGTAGTTTTCATGCTATTGGACAAGTCATCGCGATTACGTATATATATCAGCAATTTTTTATGCAGGCCATTCTGCCTGTCTTAATTTTGCTTGGTATACCAACCGGCTTATGTATGGCATTGCTTGCTAATCAAGTGTTAATACGATTACAAAGGTAAAAAAGGAGGACATAAAGATGGAAACATTTGTATATAGACCAAAGGGAGTATGCTCACAGCAAATGACATTTACCATGGATGGCGATATTATTCGTGACGTTAAGATCGTTGGTGGCTGTGCCGGCAATTTACTGGGAATTTCCCGCATTTTGAAAGATAAAAAGATCAGTGAAGTTATGGAGGCTTTCCATGGAGTGCGCTGTGGCATGAAGGCGACCTCATGTCCAGATCAGATTGCGACGGCTTTGCAGGCATATGCAAAGCAGCACAATATGGATATTTAACAAGAAACCTTTAACCATGACAGGCACATGACGCCTGTTTTTTTGTACACGAAGGGGTGAGAAAATGAAAACTATAAAATTTTTATGGACGTATATGCGTCCTTATCGTTATCAACTATTGTTATTGGTAGTGGATGTGGCATTGTATGCATTGTGTATGTTGCTAGCACCTTTGTTAATATCCTTTGTAGTAGATAATGTGATTCAGGGAGTACCATTTGACAATGCGTTTCTGCAAAATCTAGTTGATGCTTTTGGGGGTATGCAGGTGTTGCAGGATAATTTATGGATTTGGTCTTGTATGATCGTGGCAGCTTACATCATCGTTGCGCTTGCCATCAATCGACGCAGTTTGCATAGTGGCAACGTGGCAGAAACACTGGCTTTAAATATTCGTAACGCCATGTATGATCATTTGCAAAAACTGCCTTTTGCCTATCATAAAAGCCGTGACAGCGGTGACTTGATACAGCGCAGCACTTCTGATATTGAAACCATTCGCCGCTTTTTTGCGACCCAGCTATCCGAGATGTTGTTTGCTATTTTAAATGCGACCATTGCTGCGTTGATCTTATTTCGCCGCAGTGTAAAACTAACCTTATTGTCGATTTGTTTAATTCCTTTTATTCTGTTAGCCAGTTATATCTTCTTTTCAAAAGCTAAGAAGATCTTTTTAGAGTGTGATTTGGCGGAAAGTACAATGACGACAGTATTGCAGGAAAATCTCAATGGTGTTCGTGTTGTAAAAGCATTTCATCAGGAAAAACGAGAGATTGCTAAATTTTCATCCAGCAATGAAGCATTCGCCAAAAAATATTTTGATTTGATGCATGCACTTGCATTATTTTGGAGCAGTACCGATTTGTTAGGACAGCTGCAGATCCTTTTGATGATTGCTGGAGGTATCTTCATGGCTTTGCAAGGAGAAATCACGACCGGTACGTTCTTTGTCTTTTTAATGTATGAATCTACCATTGTTTGGCCACTTCGACAGCTTGGACGTATCTTATCTGATTTAGGTAAGGTGAGTGTTTCTGTGAAACGTGTGCAGGAAGTATTGGAGGAGCCATGTGAAGATCTTGTCAGTGGTTATACGCCCGAAATTCATGGTAACATTCAATTTGAGCATGTAAGCTTTCGCTATGCAGATGGCGCGCAGGATACCTTAAAGGATATCAGTTTTACAATACCAAAAGGCAGTCGGGTTGCCATCATGGGACCTACGGGAAGCGGTAAATCTTCCTTGGTGCAGCTATTAAGTGGTATCTATGCATACCATGAAGGAAGCATTCGCATTGATGGTGTGGAATTAAGGGAAATTTCTAAGAACTGGCTGCGTCGTCATGTTCAGATTGTTTTACAGGAGCCATTCTTGTTTTCCAAAACAATCTATGAAAATATTCATGTGGCATCAGAAAAAGCAAGCCACAGTGATGTGCATAAGGCTGCCAGTATGGCAAGTATCCATAAGGATATCGAACAGTTTGATGAAGGCTATGAAACCATGGTAGGGGAAAAAGGTGTTACCTTATCCGGGGGACAGAAACAACGTGTTGCCATTGCCCGCTGCTTGTTGGCAAAAAGTCCCATCATCATCCTCGATGATTCGCTTTCTGCTTTGGATACACAAACCGATCGCATGATTCAAGAAGCTCTGGATGATTATCAGCAGGAACTCACTATGCTGATGATTACCCATCGTATTTCTTCTGCAAAAAAAGCAGATTTCATCATTGTGTTGGAGGATGGTCAAATCACACAGCAGGGAACGCATGCCCAACTCATCCAACAAGAAGGTCTTTATAAACGTATTTATGAATTGCAAAATGAAGGAGGTGAAAGCGATGGAGATGAAAGAACAAGAATTCAAAAGTGATGTGTTTGATGCGCATACATGGAAATATGTGTTTCAGCTCTTATGGAAGCATAAAAAACATTTAGTTTTCTTAATCCTATTTAATATCGCCTTGGCTATCAGCGATGTCATCATGCCCATGTTAAATCGTCATGCCATCAATACGTATGTCGATGATGCACATAGTGCCGCAGGTTTAGGCAATTTTATAGCAATCTATGCCGCCATGATCATCCTGCAATGTCTGTTAGTTTATCTCTTCTTTCGATTTGCGGCAAGAGTTGAAAGTGATTATGGAAAGCAGTTGCGCCTGCTTTGTTTTGAAAAGCTGCAAAACCAAACCTTTTCTTATTTTGATAAAACAGCCAATGGCTGGCTGATGGCAAGAATTACTTCCGATACGGCCCGTTTGGCTGAAACGTTAGCTTGGGCTTTTGTCGATGTGGTATGGGGCATTTTTGTGATGATTGGTATTAGTATCGTCATGCTGATCGTGAATTGGCAAATGGCCTTAGCGGTATTGATCATGGTGCCGCTATTATGGCTAATATCACTATATTTTCAAAGAAGGATATTAAAGGCACAGCGATTGTCTAGAAAAGCGAATTCCAAGATAACAGCCGCTTTTGCCGAAGGCATTAACGGTGCGCAGACAACGAAGACCTTGGCAATTGAAGAACAGAACTTTCGCGAATTTCAAACAAAGACAGCGGATATGAAACGTTACAGCATGTCTGCCTTGCGTATCAATGCTATCTTTCAACCTGTCGTATATTTATGCAGTGCTTTAGTGATCGCTATGCTGCTTTATATCGGTGGACAGCAAGTTTTATTGCATACGATTCAGTTTGGTACCTTAGCGATGTTTATCAATTATGCTCAATTATTTTTTGATCCGTTGAAACAAATTGCCAGAGTCTTGGCAGAAATTCAAATGGCACAAGCCAGTGCGGAACGTGTCGTTGCCTTGTTAGAAGAACCAATTGCGATACAGGATAAAGAAAGCGTCAGAAAGATTTATGGAACGTTGTTGGATGAGCATAAAGAAGCGTATGAACCATTGTTAGGAGATGTAGCTTTTCATCATGTGAGTTTTGCTTATCTTCCAAATGAGCCCATCTTAAAGGACTTTAATTTAGAGGTAAAACAAGGGCAGATGGTAGCCCTTGTCGGGGAAACCGGTTCGGGGAAAAGTACGATTGTGAATTTGCTTTGTCGTTTTTATGAACCGAAAGAAGGCTATATTGCTATTGATGGTCATGATTATCGCGACCGCAGCGTTGGCTGGCTGCATTCTCATATCGGATATGTGCTGCAGACACCGAATTTATTCTCAGGAACGATTGCCGATAATATTCGCTATGGCCGACCGGAAGCAAGCGATGCCGAAGTGATTGCTGTTGCAAAACAAATCCATGCCCATGAATTTATCATGAAGATGGAAAAAGGCTATGAAAGTCAGGTGGGGGAAGGCGGCGATTTATTATCGACCGGACAAAAGCAATTGATTAGTTTTGCCAGAGCTATTTTGGCTAATCCAAGTATTGTTATTCTTGATGAAGCCACTAGTTCTATTGACACAGAAAGTGAAAAAGCTATCCAACATGCGATTACAAAGCTATTAGAAAAGCGCACCAGTTTTGTTGTTGCCCATCGTTTATCGACCATTGTGCATGCGGACATCATTGTTGTCTTGTCCCATGGTCGCATTATTGAGCAGGGCACCCATGCGGAATTGATGGCACTGCGAGGGCACTATCATAAACTATATACTGTTCAATACCAAGAAGAGAAAGAGCGTGTATTGCTTCATAGAGAGGATGGCTTGGCTACCTAAAATATAAAAGTCGTTGCTGTTTTGTAGCAGAAACGACTTTTTTGCGTGAAGTATTATAACGATCAAAGGATTTAAAGATAGCGCTTGCCTCTCATTATCCTTGATTATGAAAGCACATGGATTGCGGTGAAAGCTACAAAAGAAGCCAATATCCATGAGGAAGCAAATGATTATTTTGAATTTTTGAATCATATAGTATCATAAAATTGTATCATTTTGCGTTATCAAACAAGGCGCTAGAATGCTTTTTTGACTGACAGCAAGCGCAAGGTATGTTATAATTTAAGACGTAAAAATATGAGGTGAGAGGACTATGCAAAGAATTGCGAAATTTCATAAAGTAAGCTTTCAACAATTTGAAAAGGACTGGAAAGACACCTTTGCTGGCAGTAACAGTGTTGAAATTCAGAATATCTATGACACGTTAAGGCTGCCACAACGAGCAACAGCAGGTTCTGCCGGCTATGATTTTTATGCTCCTATCAGTTTCACCCTACATCCTAGGGAAACGATTAAGATTCCAACAGGAATACGTGCTGAAATGCAGGAAGGATGGGTTTTATCTTTATATCCAAGAAGTTCGCTGGGGTTTAAATATCGTCTGCAATTAAACAATACCGTTGGTATCGTAGATAGCGATTATTTTTATTCAGATAATGAAGGACATATTTTCGCGAAAATAACCAATGATGCTAAGGAAGATAAAACCTTGTATATGAAACAAGGAGAAGGATTTTTACAGGGAATCTTCTTGCCATTTGGTATTACAGAGGATGATGAGGTCGCAGCAAAACGTAATGGAGGCTTTGGTAGTACCAATACACAATAAGCAGCAGGTAAGCATATCTGTTGTTTTTTTATTGAATTTGGTAGTTTAGGTATAAAAAAGGCTAGACTTGTATTACAAGATGAAAAAAGGTAAAATTATTTTAGGCAAATAACGCAATATTATTTTTACATAAGAAGCAGAAAGGCAGTACAGTATGAGAAACCTCATGTAGATAGCTTTCATCACTTTTTTATGCATCCTTTGTATCGGATGTAGTACACATATACCATCCACTACAGATAAAAAAGAGCGAGCAGCGTATCCTATGGCCCATTTTCCTAAAGCATATAAATTGGAAGACAAGGTAAAAGCCAAATTAGAACTATATGCCATGCTAGATCAGCGACTGGCTCCCATTATTGAGCATCCGCAGACATATCCTGCAATTTTATTTCAAATGTTGTATGTGAATTTTGAAACACTTGGCTTTGTCGCCAATTATCCCCAGCAAAAGGATAAAGTGATATCGGATACGATTGGTCAAGTAACAAAAGGGGAAATACCACTTTTATTACAGTGGGATAAACGTTGGGGATATGGTCAGTATGGAGATGCTTTTTTAGGAGCTACCGGTTGTGGACCTACTGCTTTAACGATGGTGATAGCAGGTTTAACGAATAGAACGGATATCACGCCGTATACGGATGCTCAGTATGCTAAAAAACATCATTATTATGTGAATGGCATTGGCAGTAGTTGGGATTTGATTAGTGAAGGCGGTAGTGCTTTTGGAGTGAAGGCACATGTTATGGGTACGGATAAAGGTAGTATTTATTTACGTTTAAAACAAGGATATCCTATTATCTGTAGTATGGGCAAAGGTGTGTTCACAACAAATGGGCATTACATTGTGTTAAGCGGTATTGAAAAAGGAAAAATCAAAGTAAAGGATCCTAACAGCATCATTCGCAGCAATGTCCTTTGGGATTTTGAAACTTTTGATGATCAAATAGAAGCATGCTGGTATTTTAGTAAAAAGTAAAGTTCTTAGAAAATTGTAACGATTTTACTCAATCACAGACAAATAGGAAGTTTAAAATCATCCATCAATGATTTCTTACTTCCTTTTTTTCTTTTTAAATATGTGTACTCACTATTGTCATAGTTCTTTACTTATAGGTAATACTTAGTATTAAATTAAATTTAGTATTTGACAATACCAAGTAGTAGGTATATCATAATAGTAGGAGGTGATGCCAGTGAACACCCAGTTTAAGAAAGGGGTATTGGAACTGATCGTCTTATTGTCGGTTTATAAAAAAGACATGTATGGCTATGAATTGGTATCTGAGGTCAGCAAGGTAATAGATGTTAATGAAGGAACAATCTATCCTTTGTTAAAACGTTTGACCAATGAACATTACTTTGAAACATATCTGGTAGAATCGAGCGAAGGACCTCCGCGCAAATATTATCGCATCACAAGCTTAGGAAAAGAACGTGGAAGATTATTGCTTAAAGAGTGGAATGCCTTCCATGAAACCGTGAATAACTTTATTAAGGAGAGTGAAACGTATGACGAAAGATGAGTTTCTTCGCATTTTAGACCGTAAACTACAGGTCATTAATGAACGCGAACGCAGAGATATCATAGATGAATATCGCACGCATATTGAAATGAAGGTACAGGAAGGGAAAACGGAAGCTGAGGCAATTGAAGATTTTGGGGATATTGATGAATTGGTGAATGAAATTCTGGATGCTTATAAAATCAATACCAAACAAGTGAATAACAGTTTTGATCATAAGTTTAACAGCTTTATGGATGATTTGTTTGAAGGCTTCCAACGTTTCTTAGGATCATTTACATCCTTAGATGTTGAAGATGTTGTGCGTTTGGTTTTTGAAATATTAACGATTTTAATTTTATTGCTTATTTTACGTATTCCGTTTGCGTTGGTATCAAGTTTAGGTTATGAACTCTTACATTCATTGATCGGCTTTGGAATAGGTAATGTATTAGCACATATTTGGGAATTGATCATCAGTATTGCTTATATTGTACTGTTTATTGTTGTTTTCGTTAATCTGATTGGCAAACGTGTACAACGTTACCGTCAAAAAAATCCTAATAGTAAATCAGTCTTTGATGATTTTAAAGATAGTGTGCATAAAATGAATCGCTCACATGCCCAAGACACCATCTATGATGAAACAAAAGATGCTAGTTATCAGAAAGAACAGTATCAAGAACATCCTTATCAGAAACAAGAGGACAAAGAACAAGCTGAATTTGAACAAGATCAATATCAATCCGTTCATCGGGAAAGTGATAGTATAGGTGAAGGCGTTGGCAGTCTGGTTTCTGTGCTTATGAAAATTTTCTTCTGTTTGATGATGATACCAGTCATCGGTATCATGGTGGGATTATGTTGTGCCCTTGGCGCAATGGTCATCTTAAGTTTAGAAGGACTGACCTTGTTTGGCGCTTACTTCATCGTTATCGGTGGTATTATTTTAGTAAGTGCCTTCCTTACTGCCATGTATCGTGTATTATGGAAAAGGGGGTAATGAAATGAAACGTTTTCTAGTATCCTTTATCATTGGGATGACATTATTAGCTGCGGGTGTCACTACGTTAATCTTTGAATTACGTGATTTTCGTTTTGTTGATGCAAGTAGCGAGGAAATTGAACAAAATTCATTGAGTGATGAAATCACCATTGGCAAGGAAGATGTAAAACTGTATTTTGACGATGGTATGTCTTATGATATTCATATTGATGATACGGTAAAAGACAACGTCATCCAACTGAATTATGCAGAAACGATTGCATTTCGCAATGAACGAACTTCTTTGTATTTCAGCTATGCCGATCATGCGCATATTACATCCTTTCATGAGGGATGGGAAACTTTTCAAAAGGTCATTGATGGTTTGAAAAAGCATGAAATTTACAGTTTTGATGCTTGCTTTGCAATTCGCATCACATGCAATGAAGCGACACGGAAACATTTGCAATTTTACCAGAATTAAAAATGTTCATAGCGTATGAAATAAAAAAAAGACGAGGAGGTATTGAGATGAGGAGCACTGTACGATCATAGGTAACATAAAAAGAAATGAAGAAAGGACCTATGAACATGACAAAATTTCTTGAACATAAAGATATTTACCTACGACCTCAGCAAGAGGAAGATGCAGCTTTCTTTTATACTTGGAATAACGATGCACTTACGCGTGGGAAGATCGGAGAAAAACGCAGTAAAAGCTTGTTGCAAATACAGCAAAGTTTAAACAAGCAGCGAAGTGACAGTATCTGGTTTAGCGTGGTGAAAAAAGATAGCGATGAAGTGATTGGAGAAACCGGCTTTTTGCGGATGGATCCGGATAATGGTTGCAGTGATTTTTCTATCATCCTTCCCTATGCTGCCCAGCAACATAAAGGCTATGGAAAGCAAGTTGTGGAATTGATGTTTGCATATGCCTTTGGCTATCTTCATTTGCATCGTTTGGCAATCGGTGTCGTTGATTTCAACACAGAAGCCTTACAATTTTATAAACGGGTTGGTTTTCAACAGGAAGGCATCTATGAAGAAAGCTATTATTATGATTTCAAATATCATGATTTTATCATGATGCGCATCTTAAAACAGGAATATCTAAGATTATATCAAGCAGAATGCAAGAGCAGAACATGAGACGTTCTGCTTTTTTTTTGGCTGACAATATCGTTTAACGATATTATACTAAAAATGAAGGGAATATCGTTAAACGATATTGGAGGTGAGAACATGCCGAAGAAACAGTTGGATACATTAACGGAACCGATGTATTATACACTGATTGCGTTAATGACACCAAAATGCGGTATTGAAATCACAGAATTTGTAAGAGATTTAACACAAGGGCGTGTCCGTTTAGTTCCCGGTACACTGTATGCTATTTTATCAAAGTTTGAAAGTGAAGAGCTGATTGATGAAGTCATGCTGGAAGGGCGTAAACGTATTTATCAGATTACCGAGAAAGGAAAAGTGATGCTGATGGAAGAACATCAGCGTCTAGAGACAATGCTAAAAGAAGGAGAAATTGGTTTAAAGTTGCAGAAAGGAGATTCCTTATGAAAACTCGCTATGCTTTTTTGTATTTCAATATTTGTGAATATAAGGTATTAGAAACCTACTTACGCCAGATGGCAAAAAAAGGTTGGGCATTAGATTCCATATTTGGCTATATTTTTATCTTCACTAAGAAAAAACAGCCCAAGCATACATATTATGTTGACTTTAATATGAGCCGTGATGCAAGCAAGAATGCGCAGTTTCACGATATGATTGAAGAATATGGCTATGCGTATGTTGCCGGAAACAGTTTGTTGAGTGTTTTTGGCAGTGATGAGGATATGGAAATACCAATCCGTGGTGATGATGAAATAACATATCAACAATTGAACAAAGCAGGAAGATGGCTGAATTGGGGAAATCTTATAGTTGGTTTGCTTTAGATCATCATCGGCTTGCTAAGTGTTTTTCAGTATTATGATCATGTTGTATACAGGATTAGTTTAATGAGCGTCGGTTTTACACAGATATTAATTGGCATGATCTGGTTGAGTGTAAGTTATCCTTTTATTCAATGGCGAATGTTTAAAAAAACGTCCTTTACCTTGTGGAGCATACAGCTGCGATCCTATTTTGTAATCTTATGTACATGTGCTTTCTTTTGTACGTTGCTTCTTTTTTTACCAATAGTTGTCTTTTGCAGCATACTTATTTTATTAAGCTTACTGCTTTTATTAAAATCGCTATGGGAAGCTTCTGGAAAACGTTTGTCACGCATATTTGCGGCATTGTTTGCTCTTATTCTCACTTGTGTGTTAATGGGCAGCAATCTTATCTCTGCTTATTATAAAGCACGTGCGAACACAACCTTAGAGGCAATGAACACGATGGTGAAAGAGTATATGGTAGAGCAGGGATATCAATATGAGCCAGGTATGACATTGACAGATAATTCCATTATTTTTTCGCAAAAAGAAAGTAGTTTTATGGCACAAGAGAAAACATGGCTGACTCGTTTGTATCTGCTTGAGCATAGTTTATGGAAAGAAGATGTTCGTAAAGATATTTTAGATCAATTAGGTGCAGATGCACCACATTTGCAGAAAGAACAGCTAGGGGATATGCAAATATATAAGAATGCAGATACTGCAATTTATGTAAAAGGTGATTTCATCGTTTATACGTATAGTGAAGAACAAAAAGAACTATCAAATGAATTTGTGCAAGCATTGTTTGCGGAAGCTGTAAAGAAAAGTGGTTAATGTAAATTTGTTTCAGAAATAAAATGCAAAATAATGTAAATAATACTTGAAAAGTATGTAACATCATGTTATAGTATAGACAAGATTTAATACTAAATCTGCGAAATGCTTTTTATAAAAGATTTCCTAACGAATGAACGTGTCAGTTCATCCTCCTTATTTATAAACTTTCCTAATTACCGATTTACCATTCTTTTGTAAAAAGTATCATAAAAGCTGCTGACAGGCAGCTTTTTTCAAGTTATTCATATTAAAAGCACGAATATTCTTTTTCATGTTCCTTATTTACATGCTGCATATTCGCTTTTTATATTGTTTTACATAAAAAATGTAAGAAAAACAAGTTAACTATTTGTATGACTGCGTAAATCTTGGTATAATAATTTCGATTGCGCTTGAATAAGCAAGAAGGGTGAAAAAGATGAAAGTGAAACATATTTTGCTGTTTGTAAGTGTCGTATTGTTAGATCAGCTTAGCAAATGGCTACTTGATATAAATATGCAGATAGGAGATAGTATAACGTTGATTCCGGGATTTTTCCGTATTACGTATTTGCATAATACGGGGGCAGCTTGGAGCATGTTTGAAGGGAAAATGGGATTTTTCATGATTGTGACAGTCATTGCTCTCATTGTGATGGGATATTTCTATTATTGTGCGGAGAAAAAGGATGCGTTAACAAAGTATGGATTAGTCTTAATGATGGCAGGTACTCTTGGGAATTTTATTGACCGCCTATGTTTCCAGCATGTACGTGATTTCTTAGACTTTGTAATCTTAGGATATGATTTTCCTGTATTTAATGTGGCCGATATCGCATTGTGCGTCGGAGTCTTTTTGATTCTGGTATCTGTCTTTTTAGAGGAGCGTTTTGGAGGTGTGAAAAAATGCGAGAAATAGATGTAATCGTAACAGAAGAAGAGGCTTTTCAACGCATTGATAAATATATTAGTGAAAAGGAAGATGATTTATCACGTAGTCGTGTTCAGCAGCTGTTGCAAGAGGGCATTGTCTGTGTGAATGGTAATGCTTGTAAGGCAAATTACAAAATAAAACCTAAAGATCATATAACGGCAGTATTTTGTGATGAGATAGAAATGGAAGCGAAACCTGAACAGATGGATTTGGATATTCGTTATGAAGACCATGATGTAATTGTCATCAATAAGCCAAAAGGTATGGTCGTTCATCCGGCAGTAGGCAATCAGACGGGAACATTAGTCAATGGATTGCTGTATCATTGTAAAGATTTATCCGGTATAAATGGTGTCTTGCGCCCCGGTATTGTCCATCGTATCGATAAGGATACAACAGGGCTATTGATTGTCGCCAAAAATGATAAAGCACATACAGCTTTAAGTAAGCAGCTTCAAAATAAAACGGTAAATCGTCTGTATTATGCGCTTGTTCATGGCGTTATTGAACATGATTTTGGTACGATTGATGCACCGATTGGAAGAGATGTGAAGGATCGCCAGAAAATGGCAGTAACGGCCACCAATGCCAAGGATGCTCGTACCCATTTTAAGGTCATAGAGCGTTTTGCCCACTATACACTTGTGGAATGCCGATTAGAAACAGGTAGAACACATCAAATACGTGTCCACATGCAATACATTAAGCATCCGGTTGTCGGTGATGAGAAATACTCATATCGTAAAACTATGCAAACACAAGGACAGCTATTACATGCCCATCAATTGACCTTTGTTCATCCTACAACGAATGAGAAAATAACAGTTGAAGCAGAACTTCCTAAACAGTTCGCGGACATTTTAGAAGAACTGCGCAGTCAACAGAGGTGAGGATATGGAGATTTCCAAATATGATATTTATGCTTATCAGATCATGCATTATCTGATTACGGCATATCAATATCAAGTTGTGCGCGTGGATCAGTATAAAGAAGATCTGTGGCTGGCTAATCCAAAACAGGAACAGTATCCAGTGATTCGCATCAGCTCACAGCGTATGGAAAAAGTAGATGAAAATATTGCCTATCTGCGTAATGTACATCGTAAGATATTAGATATGATTCATCGCGAAGGACATCTTCTTTTATTGAATACATGTCCGGATTGTTTCTTATTGGATAATCCTTTTATAAAACAGATTCGTGTTGGCCCTCATAGTGTCAGTGATATTATGATCTTACAAACGTTTCGCAATCTGGCAGAGGTCGTGCACGATGTAGAAGATCCTAAAGAAGAAATGGCGCGGTTGGCACGTTCAATAGAAGAAACCCAAATTCTTCAACAAAAAAAGTTCATTGCGAAAGTCAAGCGTTCCTTGCGTCCGGATATCACGATTACGGTCATGGCTTTTTGTGTGCTATATGCGCTTGTTAATTATATCATCAGTATGGCTACAAAGGGCAGTATCGCTTCATGGATTGCCGCGGGTGCGTATTATAAGATGAATGTGGTCGCGGCACATGAATATTGGCGTTTATTAAGCGCTGGCTTTTTACATGCAGATATCATTGTTTTGTTATTTTCCATGTATGCGTTATATCAAATAGGAAAACTGTGTGAACCATTGTTTACTAAAGGACAATATCTCGCGGTATTGATCGGTTCTATTTTCACTGGTTATGTCTGTATGTTGATTGGCAATGGCAATGCTATCGCTTATGGCATCAGTTCAGGTATCTGGGGCATTAGTGGGGCTTATATTGCAAGTGTTTTCGGGAATGGCAGCTATCATTTGCCAATGATACGTTATATGGTTTTGAAGGTTCTGCTGTTCGATATATTTGTCTGGTTACTGCCGGGCATGTCCTTTTTAGGAAATCTGGGGGGGATGGTGTTTGGTATGGTCATAACAATGTCTTTTGTTAAAAATAAAAAATGGCCAAAATTACGCACACATGCGAAAGCAGCTACCTCTTTATTATTTGTGAGTTTATGTGTGCTAGGGCTTTCCATTCAAACGGTAACACCATTGCAGCCGGAGATGGACCAAGAAATTATTCAAATCTTTACACATACACCTATGGATGGCTATGCACGGTATTTAAAGTCGTGTTATAATAAACAATATAGATTGGAGTAATGGTTATGAAAAGAATGGACGTATTAAGTTGGGATGAGTATTTTATGGGTTTGGCACATTTGAGTGCTATGCGTAGCAAAGATCCCAGCACACAAGTTGGCGCTGTGATTGTCAGCGGCGAACATCGCGTTGTAAGCATTGGTTATAATGGCTTTCCTAATGGATGTAGTGATGATGAATTTCCCTGGGATCGGGAAGGAGACTTTGGTGCTACTAAGTATCCTTATGTCGTTCATGCGGAATTAAACGCTATTCTGAATAGTAAAAATGATTTGCGTGGCTGTAGCATTTATGTATCTTTATTCCCATGTAATGAATGTGCAAAAGCAATCATTCAAAGCGGAATCAGCCGCATTGTTTATGAATCCGATAAATATGCGGATACCGATGCGACCATTGCCAGCAAACGGATGTTGCGAGCTGCTGGAGTGGAATTATATCAGTTGCCATATCGTATACAGATGCAGGTGCAAAAAGAGGAAAACGAATAAAGGTATTTAAAGAAACGTGATGATAAGTCACGTTTTTTTTTAAAAGAATAGGAAAATAACAGTATCTTTAGAAATGAATCCGTATGCCCATAGGGAAGGAGAATGGATTTCTTATTATTCTTATAAAAATTATTAATTTGATACAAATGCATTGACAGATGGTATAAGATAGCATATGATAAAGGTGAAGAAAGGGAATGAGCAATTCTCTTAGAAAGGAGTCTTCTTATGAAAGCATCCGTAAGAAAACAAGTGAAGGCTCTGGAAGAAGAAGGCAAACGCTATGACCTTTACAAGTATGCGAAAAGTTATAATATTGGTCGTATTGTGCTTGCAATCCTTTTAGTGGCATTCCTTATCGCTGCCCATATTTGGCATTTCTAATCACTACACTACAGTTAACGCTGTAGTTTTTTTCTGGCTCGTGGAAAGATTATGGAAGATATTGTCGTTAGAAGACATCGGCTGTTTTATTGCGTAGGATTGGTGTGAAAAAGCTTTTAGGCGGATAACAGAAAAGAACCTCCTTCACTGGTTTATCCAGTGTAGGAGGTTCCTAGCAAAACTTTATAAATAATCAGGGAACGCTTTTTTGGTATTCGCAAAATGAAGTTTCCCGACATTTGCCAATTCTGCTTTTCCATATTGTTTTACAAAAGCACGTATTGCCTGATCCACTTTACTTCCAGCTCCTTTGACAAAGGGAAATTCATAATGTTGACACATAGCATCAAATGCCTGTAAAAAAGCGTAACGGGCAATGATGGAACCGGCAGCAACACTGAGATACTTATTTTCGGCCTTTGTTTCAAAATGGATAGTATGCACCACTTCCTCTACATCGTGTAAATAACGATAATAAGATTTCGCCTGTACAAATTGATCAATGATGCATAAGGAAGGAAGACTGCCTAGTTTTCTTCGTAAGTGTACATATGCTTGATTATGCAGTCTTGATTTAATAGCTACCATATTGTATTGGGGATGGATAGCATTATATTTGGCGTTATCTAATACTAAAAGACTATAGGTTAAACGTTCACATAAGATAGGGCCTAATTCACGAATACGTTCATCCGTAACGGCTTTGGAATCCTGTATGCCAAGCTCACGTAAAAAAGGAACATCCTCTTTTTTTACATAGGTTGCACAAACCGTGATAGGTCCAAAATAATCTCCGGTACCGACTTCATCACTGCCACACTGCGGATACCATTCGGTATGGGGATTTTGTGGTTGATCGGATGGTTGCGAGGACTTTTTATCGTATGCATCTGCATAAAAGTCAGCACCCTCTCCTTGAAACTCGACTTTTCCTGATGTATATGCCGTAATGATACAGTCACTTGTTTTTATCTGAAATTGGGCATAAGGAGGAGTCTTACGTTTTTCACCTTTTTCTAATTGTTTCGCTAAAGCCTTTATTTGTGCATCTGACATCGTAATGGTCCTAGTACTCATGAAAATCACTCCTTCTCATAGTATTCTTTATTTTACCATGGAGCAATTATGAAGAAAAGCAGAAGTTTTAACAAATCTGTTTCATAAAGAATAGCATACAAAGAAAAAAGATTTTTCTTACTTTTCTAAACAAACGATATTTTGATGGTTTACTCATCTGAATTGCAGATAATTACCAGGCATGAACAACAATTTGTGTCATATCCTAGAATATATGCCCTTATCCTTGAGGTTTTCTTAAGCATTTTCGATGCAAATGTGGTAAAATAATACAACGGAAAGGATGGATGTCAATGTATGAGATCATGATTATTAACGTTGTTGTCGTCATAGTCATGCTATTGTTTCTATACAGTGGTTATAAACAAGGCTTTTTATGGAAATTGATCAGTATCCTCGGCTTTTTCGTTGTAGGCTGGCTGGCATGGATGGCAAGTGATCCGGTCTCTAGCATATTGGCATTATATCCGAAAGATCAAATACCGTTACAAGGGACGATAGTAGAAGGTGTTTTCTATGATTCGATGAATCGTTTGTTACTATTCGCCATTTTATTCGCGGTATTTGAAGTCATCTTATTGTTGTTAAAGCCAATTGCAAAGCTTGCTGACATGATTCCTGTTGTATCAACACTAAACAGATGGTGTGGATTGATATTAGGTGGTGTGCAGGGAATCTTGTTAGTTAGTGTGTGCGCCTTGTTTTTAACATTTCCGTTCGTGCATGAAGGAAAACGTTATGTGCAAGAATCTGTGTTACAGTATTGTCAGCCAGTGTGTACGGCAATATGGAAACTCGTTGAAAAACCGTTATTGCAAGTGCCGGTATTCCATGAACAAACAGAATCCATAAAACCTTTGAAGGAAGATGAAAAACAGCAACTTAAACAATGGCTGCTGGATATAGAGTTAGATAAGGAGAGTGTAGATGCCATCTTAGGGGCATTACGATGAAACATATGAAAGAGCGTTATGAAGAATTAGAATTAGATGCGGTCAAGGAACAAATCATACGTCATTGTTCCTTTTCCCTGGGAAAACAAAAAATTCGACAGCTTTCCCCACGTTTTGAAGAGCTGTGGGTAAGGCGAGAATTAACAAGAACACAAGAAGCATTAACTTTAGTATACCGTTATGGAAATCTTCCTTTTCAGGGGGTACACGATATAGGAAATGCTATCGAAAATGCCCGACGAAACCGAACCCTTTCATGCTTAGAATTACGCCAAATTGCGGACAGTATTCGGGCGGTAGAACATGTCGTTTCGTATTTTAAAGCGAGTGAGGTAGAAACACCGCGCTTAAAAGAATTGATTGCTTCATTTGACCAGCCTATGCCTGTAGCTAATGCCATTGAGACATGTATTTCCAGTAGCTGTGAGGTCATGGATCAAGCAAGTGGTGAATTAAAAAGTATCCGAAAATCCATTCGCATGTGTGAAGGAGAAATTAGTAAAGAAGCACAACGCTTTATTGCCTCTCATAGCACACAATTGATGGATACCATCACAACCATGCGCAATGATCGTATTTGTGTGTTGGTTAAGATAAGTGAGAAAAACAGTGTAGATGGCTTTATACATGGAGAAAGTGCATCTGGGCAAACGGCATATATAGAGCCGAAATCACTATTAATATTAAATAATCGTTTGGCTAGTTTAAAAAGTCGGGAACAAGAAGAAATTGCTCGTATTCTCTTTGCCTTGAGTCAGAAGGTTAAAACGGTTGCCCATGCATTAGAAGGTAACTTAGAAACCTTTGCCCTATTGGATGTCATTTTTTCTAAGGCCTTATGGGCAAAAGAAAAAAATGGCTGTATCGCTCAATTGGACAATCAGCATCACCATTTATATTTAAAGCAGGCAAAACATCCGCTCATCGATGAACAATATGTAGTAGCCAACACGTATGAGATCAAAGAACCATATCGCAGTTTATTGATCACCGGTAGTAATACCGGAGGAAAGACTGTCACCTTAAAAACCATTGGTTTATTTGTAGTTATGACAATGTGTGGAATGGCCGTAAGTGCACAAGAGGCCATCATACCTGTTTTCAATGGGGTATATGTGAATATTGGCGATGATCAATCTATTGCGGAATCACTATCAACATTCTCTTCTCATATATCACAATTAGCGGCTATATGTCATAAAGCAGATGCGAATTCTTTAGTGTTACTAGATGAATTAGGCAATGGCACAGACCCCAAAGAAGGAGAGCCATTAGCCGTAGCTATTTTAGAAGAACTATCCAGACGCAGAGCCACCATCATCGCCACAACACATTATTCTGCTTTAAAGAGCTATGCAGCCGGTAAGGAAGATATGCTGGTATCCAGTGTGGAGTTTGATATGGAAGCATTACGTCCGACATATCGTTATATCGAAGGTATCAGCGGTCAATCTAACGCTTTTGCTATCGCAGAACGTTATGGCTTAAGTAAGCGTATCATTGCAGATGCCAAACGTCGCAAGGATGAACAAGCCAGTGTAAATGATATTGCAATGGAAAAGCTGGAACAGCTTACGATGGAAGTTGAGGAAAAGAAACAAAAAATGGAACAACGGCTACAAGATGTACGTTTGTTACAAGAAACATTAGCTACGCAAAAAAGTAAGTTTGAAAAGGAAAAAGAACAGTTGTTGGAGCAGGTGAAAGCGGATGCTAAAAAGAAATTGGATGAAGTACAGGAAGAAGCTGAGCTGTTATTAGAAGAATTGAAACAAATGAAAGCAAACGCCAAGCCACATGAGATTACAGAACTGAAATCCGCTATGCGTAAGCTGCAAATAGACGATGAAGAATTAGTGGAAGAAAGTGATGAAGTCTTTGCCGTCGGCGATTATGTTAAGTTGAAAAAGTTAAATTATTATGGTGAGATCATCTCCATGAATAAAGATAAAGTGTGTGTATTAGCAAATGGTATGAAAATGAATACGACCACGAAGGACATCACACATGAAAAACGTAAGATCGTTAAAAAGAAAACGAAGGGCTATACAAAAAGCAGTATCACATCTTTCTCTATGGAATGTAATGTCATTGGTATGCGTGTAGCAGAGGCAATACCAATCATCGATAAATATTTAGATAATGCGTTATTGGCTAAGGTATATCAGGTGCGCATCATTCATGGTATGGGAACAGGAAAGCTGCGTAAGGGCGTGCATGATTATCTGAAACATAATCCTCAAGTGGAAAGCTATACGATGGGCGGCCAAGGGGAAGGCGGCTTAGGTGCAACAGTTGTAAAATTGAAACAGAAAGGAAAGTAACGAAATGGCAAATATGGCAAAGATACAAGATAAACTGGCCATTCTGCCAGCACTGCCCGGCTGTTATCTGATGAAAAATATAGATGGGGATATTATCTATGTCGGTAAAGCAAAAAAGCTGAAAAATCGTGTACGACAGTATTTTGTCGGTGCGCACGATTTTAAGACGACTAGATTGGTAGCCAATATTGATGATTTTGAATATATTGTCACCGGTAGTGAAAAAGAAGCATTGTTATTGGAAATTAATCTGATTAAGAAACACACTCCGCCTTACAACATCATGTTTATGGATGATAAGACCTATCCTTATATTAAATTGACCAAGGAAAAGGCACCGATTTTGCGTGTCGTGCGAAATACCAAAGACCGCAAAGCTGAATACTTTGGCCCTTTTCCTGATAGTGGTGCGGCTTGGGAAACAATGAAACTGTTAAATCAATTATACCCCTTACGGAAATGTCGCCATCTGCCTAAGAAAGCCTGTCTTTATTATCATATGGGACAATGTCTGGCACCATGTGAACAAGCGATAGATGAAAAGGTGTATGCCGATATGGCAAATGGAATCCGTAAATTTTTAAAGGGTGATGTTAAAGAAATCCTGACACAGTTAAAAGCCGACATGCAGCAGGCAAGTGAAGAACTGGCATTTGAAAAGGCGCAAGAAAAATTAAATCTGATTCATGCCATTGAGCATGTGACAGCGAAACAGCAGATTGATTTTAAAGATCATAAGGATCGAGATGTGTTTGGGTATTATGTCGATAAAGGGTATATTTCCATTCAAGGATTCTTTGTGCGTGGAGGGAAACTCTTAGAACGTGAATTATCAATACAACCATTATATGAACAGCCCCAGGATGCCTTTATTTCTTTTATCCTGCAGTATTATACAAAGAATCCATTGCCTCAGGAAATACTGTTACCAAAGGAATATGAAATAGAACACTTACAAGAAATATTAAGCGAAGCAAAAATCTTACAGCCGCTACGTGGTGATAAACTGAAACTGGTGGAAATGGTTTTGGCAAATGCTAAAAACGCGCATCAACAGAAATTTGAATTAGTTGAACGAAAAGAAAGCCGACGTGAAGAGGCGATGCAGCAATTATGTCAATTATTACATCAAGATATTCATCGCATTGAATTATTCGATAACTCACATATATCGGGTGCATTTAATGTTAGCGGCATGGTAGTCTTTAAAGATGGAGAACCATCACGACAGGATTATCGCACCTATCGTTTAGGCGAATATGTATCTGATTTGGACTCAATGAAGGAAGTTGTGTATCGTCGTTATTTTCGTTTATTAAAAGAAAAAGGACGTTTTCCGGATTTATTGATTGTCGATGGAGGCTATTTACAGATAGAGGCGGCAAAAGAAATTATCGAAGCATTAGATGTGCCTGTTACGTTGTGCGGTCTGGTAAAAAATGACAATCACAGAACAGCAAATTTGATGAATGCGGAAGGTGAAATTCTTCCGGTAGAACGTGACAGTTCTTTGTTTTTCTTATTGACACAAATGCAGGATGAAGTTCACCGCTTTGCAATCAGTTATCATCGCAAATTACGAGGAAAAGCGATGACGAAATCAATTTTAGATGAAGTAGAAGGTATCGGAGAAGTACGAAAAAAAGAAATTTGGAAACATTTTAAATCTTTAAAGCGTTTAAAAGAAGCTGATGTAGATGAGATTGCGCAGGTTGTCCCGCGAAAGGTAGCACAAAATATCTTTAATATTTTGCATAGCACAGACCAAATTGAAAGTGATGCATAACATAAAGATAGGTAGGAAATGTATAGGGGGGCTGCTTACGCAAAATATACTGACTCCAAGAGAGAAAGAAGTATTTGAACTTCTTATCGCGAACTACAGTACAAGAGAAATTGCCAAACGTATGGGAATTTCAGACAAGACAGTGCGCAATCATATTTCCAACGTCATGTTAAAACTTGGCGTAAAGGGACGTGCACAGGCGGTTGTGGAGCTGCTGAAATTAGGTGAATTGCAGCTGTAGATATGCTTGCAAAAGGCAGATGATGACACATATGGAATCTGCCTTTTCTTCATTACCAATAAGGTAACAGGCATGGTATAAGAGCAAGTTACATAAAAAGACGCTGCACATGTTTGCTAGAATAATAAAAATGTAAAATGGTTTAATTTTTTATAATGGACTATGAAATATCTTTCGCTTTTCATGATTTACCCTTGTCATATCGTATACATCAGTGAAGGGAAGTGATGTTATGGCTGAAAGAATTATCACATACCCATTGCATGTCAATGCGATGCAATACCGTTATATATGTCATGAGGTACAACGAACACGACAGGTTTATTTGTATTTTCGCAACATGATCTTAAAAAATTATGAAAAAGTCAAACAGCATCAATGCCAGCAGCTGTTAACAAAGGATGAAATAGCTATACAACTACATACGTATTTACAGAAATATGCTCCTATGATCACATGGTTAGAAGAACAATCCATGGTAAAAGACTTATGGCAGTTTCGACTTGCATATACTACTGCTGAAAAGACTCCATCTACGTATTATCGCTGTGAAAATATCACGAATACTTTATATTGGCGTCATCTAAATTTGCGTGCGCTCATTTATGATGTAGCCTACTGGCAATTAGAACCTATTCTTTTCCATTGGGAAATCATTGGCAGCTGTTTGTGGTATCATAATGGACGTGTTTTCTTAAAACTTCATTTCCAAACATTGTTGTAAATGATTATAATATGGAAACGTCTACTATGGGGAATGATGAAAAGCTATTTGCAGACATGATTTCGTAAGGAATTTACATGTGTTTCATTGCAAAGTCATGGTATAATAGAAAACGAGGTGTAGCCTATGAAAGTAAAAAGAACTATATTTGTCCTTTCTCTTATCGTTTTATTTGTTTTTTGTCTGTGGAAGATGAATGAACATTATGATGAATTGGCAAGATATCCATATGAATTAACAGATGAGCAACGTAACTTAGTGTTGGAACATTTTGATACAGAGGAAATTAATTACTTAGTAACGCAAAAAATTGAACCAAAAGAATTTCTTCCTTACATAACAACAGAAGGCTTTGAATTAACAAATACGTTATGGTATGATACAGCTTACCATACACGGAAAGAAAGTAAGTCATACGTCGTTTCTTTTATTAACAAATATCGCCAGCAAATGGAATATGGAACGTTAAAGGATATGTTAAGCAATTATTCTTATAATGTGCTGACTCGTTTCTTTGATGAAGGGGATGGTTTTGAGGATGATGCAAAATTGATTGCGGATCCTAAAGATATCTTAACAACAATAGGCGATAAAGAAACATTATATATCTATGAACCTAATGATTTGGTTTCGATTAATGATTTACCTCATGATTCTATCACGAATAGCAATGATGTTACAATTCGCAAAGAAGTTGTAAAACCACTTCATGAATTAGCCAAAGCCGCTAAAGAAATTAATCAAAAAACCTTTGGGGATATGGAAATCGTTGCCGGATATTTATCGTATGAAGATCAATTTCCTTTATATGATAAGGCTTTGACAAAATACAAGGACGAGGTGTTTTCTTATTGGGATTATCCAGGTCGTAATGAATACCAATTAGGATATACGATTCAATTAAAGCCAAAAGAAAAAGCGAAGACGAATAAAAAAGATAAAGACAAAAATACTTCTTCAAAAGATACAAAGACAACGAAAGCACCGAGTGAAGAAGAACAAGAACAGGCGATTTGGTTAAAGGATAATGCTTATAAATATGGTTTTATCGTTCGTTATCCTAAACAGGCTGATGATGTGACCAAGAAGAAATACCAGCCATATACATTACGTTATGTAGGAAAAGATTTAGCAAAGTATATGCATGATAATAATAAGGTGTTAGAAGAAGTAAATGCTGATGATGTTTCTTAAAAGATATCATTACGACATCTTTTAAATTTCTCATAAGTCATCAAGGGCAAAAGGCAAAATTGTATCTATGAAAAAATCAATCATATATAAGAGGCTATAATAGATAAGATTAAGCCTTTAGGATAAGAATACACCAGATGGAAGTGCACCTTCGTTCATTGGATATTGAATGAAGGTGCGCTTTTTATGAGATTTATGTATGCTAAGTACACGAATATGCATAGTTATTCCTTAGCTGGCCTTTCTTCAATTGAATGTTGGATAAGAATTTGATATAGTAAAGTTGTAAAAGGTAGGTAAATATCATGATGAAAAAAAAGGGGAATTTAATCAAGCTGTTTCCTATGATAGGTATGGTGATTATTGTTGCAGGTATGATTGTTAGTTTTCTAAAGATTGATAAGATACAATTGGAAATTAAAAGCGGAGATTTCGTTATTGTTTCTTATGAACTTGATAATGAGAAAAAGGAAATGAAAGCTATCGAAAATAAAAAAGAGGAACTTGCGGAAATTTTAAAAACACATAATATACAAGCAGAAATTTTCACAATAGCTATACCTGATTTTACTGCTTATAAAACATATGGGAAGAATAACGTTTCACCATATTCAATACAGATAGCGGATGATTCATTTTTTAATTATTATGGTATTAATAATCCTAAGGATTCTGTTTTATATCGTTATGATGATGAGGAATCTGGAAATCTCAATTTGAAATTTCTTATAGACAAAGATAAGGCTGAATTTGAATCATTTCCAATAGAAGGTAAAGCCATTTTAGATAGAAACAAACTTCCTAAATTTGTTCCACAAAAATCTACGATACCGAGTGGTGATTATATAACGATGCGTACGTTTGACATGCTAAAAAAGAAAGTAAACGTCATTCAAGACACACATATCAAAGATTATTATGTTTATATTAAATCTGCCAATACTGATCAAATAGCACAGTTACTAGATAAAGAGGAAAGGGTAGTTGTCAGTGATCAAATGTCGGAGTCTTCCATATTCAGTAATTGGTATAAATTTATGATTCTGGGAACCGTGTGTTTACTTGTACTGGCTGTTCTTGAAATTGTTATAATTGTCAAAAGAAAGAAAGTATCCTAAGTAGTATGATTTCATGATAAAGAAGAATTAGACTTTAATTATATTACAAATATTGGGAGAATTTCGCAATGCGTAGTTCATGTTGCTGCTCAATAAACTTTTATATTATACGTTGTTTTCAAATTAGGGAATAAGTTCATTAAAAGAGCAAGAAACTATGGGTGATCGATCTATCTTTAGACGATTTACTACATAGTTTCTTATTGGATTCTTTTTATGAAAGTTCTATAAGCAGTTCTTATATAAAAAGGCAATACATAGAATATAGCAGAGGTGATCAAATGCCGAAGTATAAGAAACCGCTGGCTTTTTTATTTGGAGCGATAGCGATGATCAGTTACCTGTCAATCCGCTATTTTCCAAGAACGGAAGATACACAAACAGTGTTATCTGTACAAGATGAAAGTACACATATGCAAGTGTATCTAAAAGATCATGATCATAGTCTGGTACCTTTAAGCATTCCTGTAAGTGAAGAGATGAATGAAGAAGACAAATTACAGCTGATGGTATCCTATATGAGCGGTAAGCAAAATATTAAAGGTTTTTTACCTTTATTTACTAAAGAGTGTACGGTGAAAAAGGTGATGATTGCTAATGGCAAGGCCGTTATGGATTTTGATGATAGTTTAAAAAACTATCAGAAAGAAGATGAACTACGTGTACTGGAATCGCTAACGTGGGGAGCCACCCAGTTTCATGATGTAGAACAACTGGAAATACAATTGAATGGCGTAAAATTATCTAGTATGCCAAATGCGCAGACACCGATTCCCGATGTATTGAATCGCGGTATCGGTATTAATCATTTTGAAACAGCCACCAGTGCGTTGCATACTTCGGATAGTGTTACGGTATATTGCGCAAAGAAAATTGAAGGCCAGCAATTTTTGATACCGCGCAGTAAACGTGTGATGCATGCAAGTGACAGCATTAAAGAAGGGGTTTTACAAGTTATCAGCGATGTGAGTGCAAGCAGCGAATTATCACAACCACTATATCAGGACGATGTTAAAATAAATAATTTTCAATTTTCTAATGGTACTTTGATCGTGGATATCAATAAAAATTTACTTTCTTCAGATAAAAGTGTAAAGGAAGATTTGTATGATTCTTTGATTTTATCATTAAGCGCTTTAAGTGGAGTCGATAAAGTACAGGTAAAAGTAGATGGTGTCAGTGTGATGCCACAACAGCAGGAAAGTGCTGTTTCGGTATATGATCTATCTTATAATGAAATAGCTTTTTAATAAATATTAGGATAATCGCTAAAAGCCAGTTTTTTCCCATCAGGACTGGTTTTCATTTGGATATAGGTAAGGAATCAATTGTTATGTATTGACAACAAACATAAGAAAATATAGCATGAATATCATGTTTATGCTATACTAATAACAGGTGGTTAAGATGAAAATTATCGTAGTAAGCGACAGTCATGGAAAACAGGGAATTCTGGAACAGATCGTTGAAAAACATCCGGATGCGGATGCCTACCTACATTGTGGTGATATTGAGGATTATGCGGAAAACTATCCGTCTTATATCGTCGTACAGGGGAATAACGATATTTATTATGATTATCCAGATGAACGTGTAATAACGGCTGGCAGTCATCGTATCTATATGACACATGGTCATCATTTTTCTTATATTAAACGATTGGAACAAATGGCAGATACGGCAAAAGCAAAAGACTGTGATATCGTTTGCTACGGACACACGCATGTTGCTGCAGATGATGTCGTTCATGGGATACGTCTGATCAATCCCGGTTCTTTATGGAGAAGCCGTGATGGCAGAGGGCCATCCTATGCAATATTGACACTGCAAGAGGAACAGGTTGATGTGGAATTCATTTTTCTCCCACAGAAGAAAAGCAAGTTTTTCTGGTAAGGACCGTACATAGATACGGTTTTTGTGCGGAATGCAAAGGAAAGGTATTAGGGTATTATGGAAAGAAAAGTTGGAACTATTTCAAGAGGTGTCCGCTGTCCTATCATCCGTGAGGGTGACGATCTTGCAGGCATCGTAGTAAACAGTGTGGTTGAGGCTGCACAGGCAGAAGGCTTCGCCCTTCGTGATCGTGATGTTGTGGCAATTACAGAATCAATCGTTGCCAGAGCACAAGGAAACTATGCATCAGTAGATGCCATTGCACAGGATGTCAAACAAAAACTGGGCGGTGAAACCATTGGGGTAATCTTCCCGATTCTTTCACGTAACCGTTTTGCTATTTGTTTGAAAGGTATTGCAAAAGGCGCTAAAAAAGTTGTCCTGATGTTAAGCTATCCAAGTGATGAGGTAGGTAATGAATTAGTAAGCCTGGATCAGCTGGATGAAGCTGGTATTAACCCTTATAGTGATGTATTGTCACTTGAGAAATATCGTTCACTGTTTGGAGAAAATCCACATCCTTTTACAGGCATTGATTATGTGGAATATTATGGTAATCTAATTCGTGAATGTGGTGCAGAGGTTGAAATCATCTTCTCTAATAACGCGAAAACAATTCTAAAGTATACCAAAAACGTATTAACATGTGATATCCATACACGCGCTCGTACGAAACGCATCTTAAAGGCAAATGGTGCTGAACGTGTATGTGGGTTGGATGATATTATGACTTCCTCTATAGATGGTAGTGGATATAATACTTCCTATGGTCTTTTAGGCTCTAATAAATCAACAGAGGATATGGTCAAATTGTTTCCACGTGAATGTCAGGATCTAGTAGAAGATATCCAAAGTCAGCTGTTAAAGTTAACAGATAAACATATCGAAGTTATGGTTTATGGTGATGGAGCATTTAAAGATCCTGTTGGTAAGATCTGGGAATTGGCTGATCCATGTGTTTCACCTGCATACACGGCAGGTCTTGAAGGAACACCAAATGAGTTGAAGCTGAAATATCTGGCGGATAATGATTTTGCGAACTTGAAAGGTGAAGCTTTACAGAAGGCAATCGAGGCGAAAATTAAAGAAAAAGATGATGACTTAAAAGGCGATATGGCATCACAGGGTACAACGCCTAGAAGATTGACCGATTTGATTGGCTCTTTATGTGATTTGACGAGTGGATCTGGTGATAAAGGAACGCCAATCGTATTAGTACAAGGATATTTTGATAATTTTACAAACTAAAAACGATGTTCTAATACTGTATATCAGGCATCTCTATTGTTAAAACAAGAGAGATGCTTTTTTTAATGAGACATGTGTCACATTAATGAAAATGGTTTTTACAGATAAAGCATTTCTCGACAACATGTGTACGCAAGGATGACTATAATATGCATGAGGTGAGGAAGATGGAAAGCTATGTTGAGGTATCTTGGCTGAACGGTGTTTTGTTATTGTATCTATCGGCGCTTTTTGCTAGTTATGCTATGTTTCAGCCATTAAAAGATCTGCATCTTCTTTTCTATGCGGCTGTAATATCTATGCTGAGTGTCAGCTTGTGGCAAGATGGTAGTCTTTTCATCGTCATACTTGTTGAGCTTCTTTTTTTTCTAACCCTTTTTCGGTATGCTAGAAAAACATATATAGTTGCTTTCTGTTTCCGTGTGCTTTGTATGCTAACAAGTTATGTTATTTATCAAGGCAGCTTTCATAATGGTTTTTGGTTTGTGCCCATTCAGGCATCAATCATACCCTGCTGGCTATTGTATTTGTTATTTCTATTTTTCTGTAAAAGTCGTTGGCGGATACGCTTTAGTGAAAAAAATTGCTTATATCCCTTGACGCTTTATGTAGGTAACAAACATTTTAAGGTTATTGGGTATTTGGATAGTGGAAATCTGCTTAGTCATGAGGGGATACCGGTTGTCTTTCTACAACGTCGTTATCTGTCATATTTTGTGGATGAACGCATACAATTAGTAGTAATGAAGACAGTTCAGGAAGAAAGCAGTTTACCGTGCTATACATGTGAATTGAAGTTGCACGGTTGTCATAAAAGAAAGGTACTCGTACATCTGCAAGAAGATTTGAAACTGCCTATGCACAGTGAGTTGCTGTTAAATATGAAAGTGATGACGATGGGGTGATGAGAATGAAGAAACTTTGGACATTTTTAAAGTGGCTGTTTGGCAGTCGCGATGATTTACAAGTTTGGTATATCCAAGGCAGTGATGTTTTACCAAAGCCATTAGAGAAAGATGAAGAATTAGCAGCGTTGATTGCTTTGGAAAATGGTGATGAAGAAGCACGCAATAAGTTAATTGAACATAATTTACGCTTGGTCGTCTATATTGCGAAACGTTATGAAACCAATCCGATTTTTATGGAAGATCTCATCAGTATCGGCTCTATTGGTTTGATTAAGGCGGTCAATACATTTAAACGTGATAAAAATATTAAGCTGGTAACATATGCTTCCCGTTGTATTGAGAATGAAATTCTGATGTTTTTACGTAAGAAAAGTCGTCGTAAAGTGGAAGTAAGTTTTGATGAGCCTTTAAATATTGATTATGATGGAAATGAATTGTTATTGTCTGATATATTAGGAACAGATGATGATATCGTTACGAAAGAGTTTGAGAAGCAAGAAAATAAGCGTGAATTATTGGCGGCCATGGCAACCTTAAAAGACAGAGAACGTCAAATCTTGCAAATGCGGTATGGTATTGAGCACGAAGAGTTAACACAGAAAGATATCGCGAAACGCTTGGGAATCTCTCAGTCTTATATCTCACGCTTGGAAAAACGGATCATTCAAAAATTAAAGGTACAGATGAAAAAGAATCATAGTATGCAAGAATAGGGTAAGTAAAAGTAATCTGTAACCATACATGATCTAAATGGTTGCTATTTCCTTAATACTGTCAAAATTTATCATATTATGTTAGGGCTTTCCGCATAGGAAGCTCTTTTTTAACTTAATCGAAGAATCATATCAGGTCACTAGTAAAATAAGAAAGTTTGAATGATTCAAAATGATTCAAAAAGAATAAATATGAATAAATATGATTGACAAGCTACAACGTGAAGAATATAATGAAAGCAAAGAAAAGGATGCAGGAGGATTGTTATGAAAACTACAGATGAAAGAAAAAAAGCGTTGCTGGAAAGCTTTAAAAACGGATTAATCGTATCTTGTCAGGTACAAAAGGATGATCCTATTTATACTGAGGATATCGTTGTAAAGATGGCAGAAGCTGCCAAATGGGCCGGTGCGGTCGGAATACGTGCAAATTCACCGGAACAAATCAAGGCCATCAAGGAAAAAGTTGATTTGCCAATGATTGGTTTATGGAAGATTTGGCATGAGGATACAGATGTTTTTATAACGCCAACTTTGGAAGCAGCAAAAGCGGTTTGGGAAGCTGGTGCTGAAATTATTGCTTTGGATTGTACAAAACAAATCACACATGAAAAAACGATTGCTTGGGATTTGCTGGATATCGTGAAAAAGGAAATTCCCGAAGCTATTATCTTTGCGGATGTATCAAGTTATGAAGAGGCAGCACATGCGATTGCGCATGGTGCGGATATTGTTGCACCGACGTTATATGGCTATACCAAAGAAACTGCTCATATTGAAGGTGCTGATTACCGATTGTTTGCGAAGATGTGTCGTGATTTTAAGGATGATGTTTATATGATGATGGAAGGTCATCTGTATACACCGGAAGATGCGATGAAGTGCATATATTTAGGAGCGCATGCCGTTGTTGTAGGAAGTGCAATCACACGTCCGCATTTGACTGCTAAGCGTTTCGTAGATTTGTTAGGTGGCTATCAGGATAATTGGAGAGAGGCTGAAAAAGCAAAACATTAAGATAGGAAGTGTGAACATGAAACACAAGATCAATATAGATGGGGCACAGAATGTGGAAGTATCCAAACCGATTCCCTGTGAAAAGAGTATCGAAGAACAACTGAATATCATGGAAGCCTATACCAAAGCACACAAGGATAGCGCAGGACTTGATAAGGCAGAAAGAGAAATTCGTTGTCTGTCTACCATTTTTCCGGTGTTGTTTCGCTCTCTTGAAGATGATGATTTAATTGCCGGCCGCTTAGATTTTCTGCCTATTGGGTTTGGCAGTGTAACAAGTATAGGCGGTGTTGGTCATTATTGCGTATTTCATAAGCTAAGAGCATTTAAAGAACAATTAACGAATACGGAAGATAAGAAACGCGTAGATGCTTTATACGACTATTGGCAAGAGCATGATGTCAAAGCTATTTATTGTCAGGATGTGTTAACGGAGGATACAACAGGACGTTTTATTGACTGCCATTATCCTTTTATGGCAACGGCTCGTTTAAGCGGCATGATGTTGAATTATAAACGCTTAATGCGTGAGGGGATCGAAGGATTAAAGAAAGATATTCGCCAACAAGGAGATAATGCGTTTTTGTGTGCCAGTTATGAAGCAATGGAATTATTGCAGAAAGTAATCGACAAACAAATTGCATTGGTACAGGATGCCAAACAAAACGCAAGCAAACAACGCTTGCTGGATTTGCAACTAATGGAAGCCGATTTACGTTTTATTCGTGAACAACCGCCAACAACGTTTCATCAAAGTCTCCAGCTGTTTTGGATCTATGCATTATGTGCCGGTGTTATAAATTATGGACGTATGGATGATGTGCTGGGTCCTTATTTACAAAACGATCTGGATGCAGGAAGACTTGATGAGGATGAGGCATATCGCTATCTGAAATCTTTATGGAAGATGATTGAAAATCGTCGTACGACGGTAAATGGACGTATCATCGTCGGTGGTGTAGGACGTGAGCATCCTAAAGAAGCAGATACCTTTGCCCGTATTGCATTACGCGTTTGCCGTGATACACGATATGTAGAACCACAGTTTACATTACGCTTTTCTAAAGATACGCCAGTGGATATCATGGATATGGCATACGATTGTATCGGCAGTGGAGCTACGTATCCTACTTTGTATAATGATGATGTGAATGTGCCGGCTGTCATGCATGCCATGCGCGTGGAAGAAGCAATTGCCCAGCAGTATGTACCTTTTGGCTGTGGTGAATATGTCATTCAAGGGAAAAGTGTGGGAACACCGAATACCTTGCTGAATCTGTTAAAACTATTGAATATAACTTTGAATAAAGGCATTGATCCTAACGATCAAAAATATAAAGCCGGACCTGTACACGTACCGCCTTGTGAAGAATTTAAAAGCTTTGATGATTTATACAATACCTATAAAGAAGTGTTGGATTATTATTTTGATTTAAGTGTCGATGCCCAACTGCACTCCTATGAAGTCATGAATCAAGAAGTGTCCTTCCTCTTTACATCAATTTTAATGGATGATTGTATTCATCGTAAGAAAGCGCTATTGGATGGTGGTGTAGAAATTTTAGGTGGTACAAATGAAACCTATGGCAATATCAATACCAGTGATGCCTTATATGCCATTAAAAAGTTGGTGTATGAGGAAGGAAAGTATACACTTGCTCAACTCCATGAGGCGCAGATGGCAGATTTTAATGGTTATGAGCATATTCGTAAGGAGCTATTGCGGCAAGATAAATACGGCAATGATGCAAAAGAATGTGATGCATTAGCAAATGATTTATATGAATATGTTGCAAAAGGCATTCGACAAAGAGGCATCCAAAAGGGACTGGGCTATTATTTAATCGTTATATCCAATAATCAAACGAATACCGATTGGGGACATCAAACATGGGCAAGTTTAGATGGACGTAAAGCCGGAGTGTTTATGAATCCGGCAAATAATCCGCAAGGTGGGGCTGCCAAGAATGGACCAACGGCTTGTTTAAATTCGTTAGCAAAATTTCAGGCAAAGTATCATGGAGGCAGTGTGCAGAATATCAAATTTACCCCACGGATGTTTCGAGAAGATCGTGAAAAGATCAAAATGTTGTTTCAGACATATTTTGATAAAGGTGGCTGTCAGCTGATGGTAACGGTTGTGGATCATGGTATCTTAGAGGATGCCCAAAAACATCCTGAGAAATACCCTGATTTGATCGTCCGTGTAGCAGGCTATAGTGCCGTATTTGTGAATTTGACGAAAGATATTCAGGATGAATTATTAAGCAGGTGCTTATATGATTAGCGTTACCCATATTGAACGATTCGCTATTCATGATGGCCCTGGTATTCGTACAACGGTATTTTTAAAAGGCTGTACACTTTGTTGCCCATGGTGTGCAAATCCGGAAACACAAAGCAGTCAACCGGTACTTTTGCATGATATGCGTAAATGTGTAAGCTGCCATACATGTGAACAAAGCTGTCCACAAAAAGCTATTCATTTCCAAAAAGGAAGGTTTCACCACGATGCCCAAAGATGTAATGGTTGTCAAAGCTGTGTAGAAATGTGTTTACAAGATGCTTTGCAGCTGCGTGGAGAAGATATGGAAAGCGAGGCAATTCTTCATGAAGTCATGAAGGATAAGGATTATTATGATATGAGTCATGGCGGTGTGACGTTTAGTGGTGGTGAACCATTTGTACAAGTAACATCATTATGCGAAATATTACAAGAAGCGAAAGCATTAGGTCTGCATACAGCTGTGGAAACAACAGGAAATTATCCGTTGGCTGATTTGCAACGAGCAGAGCCATTTATTGACTTATTCCTGTATGACTTTAAACATCTGGACGACGCAAAACTTCTGCAGTTCACGCATGGTAATGGACAACTGATAAAAACCAATTTGGCCTATCTGTTACATCAAGATGTTCATAAGGTCATCGTTCGTATGCCGATCATCACCGGCTTTAATGATGAGGCATCTTTGGTTTATCAGGAACTTGACTATTTACATGCATTGGGTGTGCAGAGCGTGCATTTATTGCCCTATCATTCACTGGGAAAAAGCAAAGCTGAACAAATGGGAAAGCCATATGTTTTTCCTACCGAAATCATGGCGAATGAAGTATTAGAGCCTTATCGTGCCTATGCATTGGCAAAAGGTATGTATGCCCAAATAGGTGGATAAAAAAGTGCTACTTAGCATGATGAAATGAGCTTCAATATTCACTAAAAGTAAAGAAACGAAAGCAAAGATTAATTTCTGTATTGTACAGAGGTTAATCTTTTTTATTATTCTATACGTATACTACTCAATATCTTCTTTTACGGTTTGCTTGAATTCATTTACTATCTTACATTCATCTTTATGACTATAAAATATCTCATTTTTTTATGATAAATTTCCATATTAGCGTGAAGTAGTACAGGATCTTTGGCTGATGAAAAGCACATAAAGCAACGACTACTTCACCCCAAACCCCTATTTCATAAGCGATGCTGCTTTGTTACTAGCTGATTATGATGACGTACGTTGTGCTGTTACATTTCTAACAATCTGTGCAGCATGTATAACGCATTTTTGCATAAACCTCATGGGCCTCATGCTATCTCTTTTTTTTGATTGTCAAGTCTTTTCTGTTTCCAATTACTTACAGTAGGATTCTGGCATAAGCAAATCTTGGCAAGGGAACACTTCTTGTATAGTCATTTAAGCAGGAAGGTGGAAGTTACATGAGTCGTTATAAAGTAGTAATCAGTGGTATTCATACGGCTGATTTAAAAGTATTAAGCAACGAGGAGATGAAAGAATTATTTAAAAAGTATCAAAGTGGGGATGAACAGGCAAAAGAGGATTTGATACAGGGGAATTTAAAGTTGGTGTTGTCCATCGTTCAGCGTTTTTCAAATCGTTGCGAGAATATGGATGACTTATTTCAGGTTGGCTGCATTGGACTGGTGAAATCCATTGATAACTTTGATTTAAAACATGAAGTACGTTTTTCCACTTATGCAGTCCCTATGATCATGGGAGAGATCAAACGCTATCTGCGTGACAATCAAGTAATTCGGGTATCACGGCATTTAAAGGATTTGGCCTATAAAGTTTTTCGCTTAAAAGAAGAGTATATCCATGAACATCAAAAAGAGCCAACGATTCATTGGCTGGCTGAACAACTACAGGTCAAAGAAAAGGATGTTGTTGACGCATTAGATTCTACGCAAAGTGTCGTATCGATATTTGAACCTGTTTATAATTCGGATGGTGATGAGCTGTATCTATTGGATCAGATTAAGGATGACAAGGACGAAATTGAGCGTTTATCGAATTATATGACATTAAAAAAAAGCATGCGAAACTTGAAGGGAAAAGAAAAGGATATTATTCAGAAACGCTATTATCAGGATAAGACACAAACAGAAATCGCCAATGAATTGGGTATTTCGCAGGCACAGGTATCGCGTCTAGAAAAAAATGCAATTGCCTTACTTAAAAAAGAATTTGAAATCTAGGCACCAAAATCGTTATTTCTCATATACTGATGGTAGGTGAGAAAATGCGCTTTAGTGATATATGCAATAAACAGGTCATTAACATAGCAGATGGTTCTTTAGTTGGACTTGTTGTAGATCTTGGCTTTGACCCTTGTACCTATGAGATTCATTCGTTGTTTGTTCAGCCTTTGCAGCCATTTGTTAAAAAGATGCTGCCGTGGTTTTTTAAATGTGAACAGATTCAGATCATGGTGAAAGAAATAGAAAACATAGAAGGTGATGTGATTCTTGTTCGCTTTTCATAAAAAAGAGGATATAACCATACATCGAAGATGAATATGAGCATCATCGAAGATGTGGTTATGACCTCTTTCTTTGTTTGTTAGTCTTATTTTTGTTGATTATTGCTCATTTGATAATTGCGCTAGATACTCTAGGATATCCTGTGCATTTGTTGCAGGATTTGCTTTTTCAAAGGTTTTGATGATCGTGCCTTCTTCATCAATTACATAGGTACTGCGCGTAATGCCCATATAGGTTTTACCATATAGTTTTTTCTCTTTCCAGACATCATATGCTTCAATGACTTTATGTTCCTCATCGGATAATAAAATAAAAGGCAAATCGTATTTCTCTTTAAAACGTAAATGCGAGCGTGAAGAATCCTTACTGATACCGATAACGATAATATCGTTTCTTTTATAAACATCATAAGCAGCTTTAAAGGCGCAGGCTTGCTTGCTGCATCCAGGGGTATTATCTTTTGGATAAAAGTATAATACAATTTTTTTTCCTTTAAAGGAATGAAGACTGATCAAATTGCCTTGTTCATCCGGCAGGGTAAAATCAATGGCCGTAGTTCCAATTTCTAACATCATCATACATCCTTTCTCATCTCATGATTTTATTATACGCGATGAATAAGAAGTGGAGCAATTAATTTGCATGAAAGATTGGCGAAACCAGGATATTAATGATACACTATATCCAGTAAGAAAGTAGGTAGAAATGATGAAATTAATTGCCTGTGATTTAGATGGCACCTTATTAGATGGCAACCATGGCTTATCGGATAAAAGTAAAGCAGTATTGCCCAAATTAGCAGAACAAGGTATTCAATTTATGGTGGCAACCGGAAGAATGGCACAAAGTGTTATTCCTATGTTTGAACACGTATTGCCAGATTGTGAGTATTTGCTGCTGAATGGGGCTTTGATTACGGATGCAAAGGGGAAAGCACTCTATGAAGTAACGATGAAAAAGGAGCATATCCGCTTGGTAGATGCCATTTTTCAAAAGTATGATATTTGCTATCATATGTTTACCGGTATAGGAACGATCACCTCTGATGAAAAACGTTGTGTAAAAGCTTTTTTAGAGCATTTACAACAGCAGGGATTGGATGAGGGGATTGCTATGAAAATGAAGGATGAATCAGGGTTTTGTCGCTATGCCAGAGAAGTAAAGGATATTTCTGCATTTTTGAGCGAAGAGATACCTGTATATAAGATGGAAGCTTTTGGCGGTTTATCGCAGAATTTAGAAAAAGCACGCAGTGAATTACAGGCATGTCAGGCGTTGCATGTGACCAATTCGATAGAAGATAATATTGAAGTGACGCAAAAAACAGCCCAAAAAGGCATTGCACTTGCGGCTTTTTGTAAGGAAAAAGGCATTGCGAAAGAGGATGTTTTGGTCATTGGGGATTCCTTGAATGATCTTAGTATGATTGAAGAATTTCCCAACAGTATTGCGATGAAGAACGGACATAGCTACATCCAAAAGGCAGCTGCTTATATCAGCCGTTATACAAATGAGGAAGATGGCGTTGCTGATATTTTGGAGCAGCTGTTGGAAACCTTGTCAATTCAAGAAAAGTAAGGTAAAATACCAATAGAAATGAAGTGAGGAAAAGATGATGAAAAAAGCTACTCTTGCGGATGTGGCAGCTCTTGCTGAAGTATCAAAAGCTACTGTATCCCGTTATTTAAAAGATGAAAACGTCAAAGAGGATATTGCGCTTCGCATTGCTAAAGCCATCGAAGAAACGGGCTATGTCGCAAAAGCTATGAAGAAAGCAGTCGAAGAAGAAGTAAAAATAGAAAAGAAAAAACGCGTCCTAAAAAAACAGAGCACTGTTAACAGAGGCTATCGTATCGCCTTATTGTGTGATCAGGTGATGTTGCCTAGAACACGTGAGATACTTGATGCGATCTGTAAGGAGCTATATACGCAGGGATGTCTGCTGCAGGTATATTTCACACAGAATCGGGAAGATCTGGAAGAAACGTATTTAACTTCCTGTATCGTCAATAATATGGATGCGATTCTTGTTATGAGCTGTTCCAGTGTTGAATTTATTCAAAAACAGATGCGAACAACGGCTATTCCAATCATTTATTTGTGTGCGAAAGGGGAAGGAATTACTAGTGTTACTATCCCTGAAACACAGGCTGCTGAAGTGTTAGGCAAGTATCTGATGCAGAAGCAGCATTTGATGATTCGCTACCTGGGTAGTAATGTACAGTTGGCCAACTTACATATGGAAGGTATAAAAGAGGCTTATCGTGAAGTGAAGCAACCACACGATTTTGCGGTTAAGATCAGTGATGGCAGCTATTTGGATACTTATGCCAGAATTAAGGAATTATTTGCCGAACAACTCGATTTATTGATTTTGCAGGACGATGCTTTGGCGATTCCTTTTGCTAAGTATGTGCAAGAATATCATATTAGCGTTCCTCAGAATGTTTCTGTGGTTAGCTTTGGCGGTCAGGACCTTACGCGTATCATGAGTCCAGTCATGACCAGTGTGGTATATGATTATCACGTATTTGCACAGGATGTTTTTGCGGCAGTACAAGCGCTGATTGAAAAAAAAGCGATACCCCAACAAAAAAATATGTTTTACCTTCAAGAAGGAGACAGTGTGCGATAACTTTTTATAAACAGCATGAATGCTTATCGTAAGACTAAATGTTCTATAGCAATAGAAAAAGCCATCTATATACGTTTACAGTAAAGTAAACAGTAGAATGGCTTTTTTTATTGATAAGCTTTCCATTTGTTAATAACGTTATTATAGCCTTGTGCTTTAGCTTTTGCTATGTGCATATAAACAGGATCTTGACGACTTTCAAACATCATTAAGGCCCAATGACACCATAACACATCTTCAAATGCTTCAAAGCATAACAAATCCTTACGCAGCTGATCGTCCATGGTATCAAAATAAACAGCATAAAAGCGTTCGCGCAACGTTTCATCTTGGATGTTATTTTCACTTAAAAAGGACATGACATCAAATAAAGGGTCGTTATCAGCGGCATATTCATAATCGATGAGATAAGTTTTAGCGGGCGTAAAAAGAATGTTGCCACTTACCCAATCATTATGACATAACACCTGCGTACGTTTCATGTGCTGCAGCTCTTTGATGAGATCATTTAACATAGGAAATGCAAAGGGCTGGTGTTTAACGTGACGAGCATATTGTACATAACGTCCAATGGGGTCAAAGGAAACACCAATGGTGGTGTGCAATCCATGAAATCGTTTCATTAGGGCGGCCACACGTTCTATCTTATCCTCATATATGCATTCTTCATAGGTTACCACATCTTTTAAATAACGGGTAACTTTATAGCCACTGACTTCATCATAATATATGGTATCTACATCAATGTCACTATCTTTTAATGCTTGTAAAGCAAGTGTTTCATGATGGCGGTCAACAACGTTTGCGGCATCGGCAAAAGGGATACGTAAAACATATTCTTCACCATCCAATGTTAACAGGTAGTTTTTATTTGTTAAGCCTTTCTGCATGTCTTTGAGTTGTAAATCAGGGTCAAAAAACAATGCGTCGAGGAAATTATTATCTTTCACAGGAATCACCTGTATAATCATAGCATATTTACGTGAAATTTGTTAAAATAAGTAGACGAAGAAGGTGGATATGTGAAAAAAACATTGCTTACAACCTGTAATGCAAAATATATACATAAAAATTTGGCATTGCGATGGCTGTATGTGGCATGTGAGCATCGCGAGGATGTGCTTTTGAAAGAATATGTCATCAAGGATGATCCGCTACATATTGTACAAGATATTTTATCTATGCAGGTGGAAGTTGTCTGTTTCAGCTGTTATATTTGGAATATCGAAATCATCAAAGCTGTCATACGATTATTAAAGGAAACAAAGCCTGACTTGCATATTCTTGTTGGCGGTCCAGAAGTGAGTTATGAGTCTTATGATTTGCTTGAGCAAGGCGTAGATGCCATCAGCATCGGAGAAGGTGAAAAAAGCGTCTGGGAATATATAGCAATGCTGGAAGAAGAAAGTCCTCATGAGGTAGAGGGAATTTATACAAAGGCATTTCCCAATAAAAACTATCAACGCGTTGCATTGTCGTGGTTGGAAACATTAGCGAATCCATATTTTTTAGCTATGGATAGCCAGCAGATGGCAAATCGTTATTTCTATTTGGAAACGAGTCGTGGTTGCCCCTATGGCTGTAGCTATTGTTTAAGCTCTGCGGATCGTTGTGTCCGTATGTTTTCAATCGACTATGTTATGGAGATTCTTAAACAAATCGCCAATAGTGATGTCAAGCAGGTTAAGCTTTTAGATCGTACCTTTAATGCCGATCCTAAACGAGCTTTGCGTATTGCACGTTATATCAATCAAAATTGTAAGAATCAGATTTTTCAATTTGAAGTGGTTGCAGAAACATTAAGTGAAGAGTTATTGGAATTTTTCACCAAAGAAGCAGATGTAACAAGATTTCGCTTTGAAATCGGTGTCCAATCGTTTCATGCGAAAACTTTACAGAGCGTAGGCCGTATCCAAAACAATGAACGTTTGCATCAAGTCATTAAACGAATGCGTGAAGCCGGCTGTATTCTGCATGTGGACTTGATTGCCGGCTTGCCTTATGAAGATTTGCCAACCTTTCGACAAAGTTTTAATACGTTGTTTGCCTTACAGGCAAGCGAGGTACAGTTGGGCATCTTAAAGTTGTTAAAGGGTACCAAGTTAAAAAAGGAAAGTTCTTCTTATGGGTTACAGGCCCAAACAACAGCACCTTATGATGTTGTGGCTACTTCATGGCTGAGTACAAAAGAATTGAAACAGTTGCATGCCTGTGGCGATGCTGTAGAAAAGTTTTGGAATAGCGGCATCGCCAAAGATAGTATACAAGCAATCTTAGAGCTAGGCTGGTATCAAAATCCTTTTGATTTATTCATGGCATTAGGTGAACAATATCAAAAACTATCGCATCCTTATCAGCCACATGAACTGTTTTCCTGTTTTTATCCAATTTTACAACAGTCCAAACAAGCGATCGATGCTGTCTTGCTACGATCTTATTATAAACGCTTTAAACAGAAACCACATCGCTTTACAGATTGTTGGATCACGCAAGAAGAAAAGAAAAAACTCTTATCCTTTGCCTTTTGTAAAGGCATCGCAAATCAAAAGGAATTATTTTGTTATGGCTTAGTTGATGTTGGTTATGATCATGGACAGTTTGGCTATCAACTGATCTTGTACAATGCGCGACAAACCTTGCCAAGACGTTGGTTTATGAATAAAGAACTTACTTATATAAAGGAGCTGAAAGATATGAAAGAAATGATGATTGCGACAAGCAACGCTCATAAAGTCGAAGAATTTAAGGCGATGTTAGAGCCATTGGGGTATCACATCAAAAGTTTGTTGGATCTTAACGAGCCTATTGATATTGAAGAAACCGGGACGACCTTTCAGGAAAATGCTTTGATAAAAGCAAGAGCCATCTATGAGCGATACCACATTGCTGTAATTGCCGATGACAGTGGTCTGGCTGTGAATGCCATGCATGGAGAACCAGGTGTTTACAGTGCCCGTTTCATGGGAAGGGATACTTCTTATGATGTTAAGAATCAATATATTATCGATCAATGTAAACATGTTGCAGATAAAGGCTGTCAATTTGTCTGTGCGATTGCCTATGTTGATGAAGATGGGAAAGAGCAAGTATTTACCGGGATCGTTGAAGGTTTGGTGGCTGATCATATGGAAGGGGCAAAAGGTTTTGGCTACGATCCGATTTTTTATTATCCACCATATCAGACAACATTGGCGAATGTATCTGAAGAAAAAAAGAATGCCGTTTCTCATCGCGGCCGTGCTTTAGCACAATTGCTTGCTTATCTGGAAGGAGATAATTAATATGCTGCACTTAGTTTTATATGAACCGGAAATTCCGCAGAACACTGGGAATATGATGCGCACCTGTATGGCTACCAATACCAAACTTCACCTGATACAGCCCCTTGGCTTTTCTTTGGATGAAGCCCATTTACGCAGAGCAGGCATGGATTATATGAAGAAATTGGTTTATCGCTTATATGAAAATTGGGACGACTTCACGAAACAAAATCCTAGTAATAACTATTATTATATGACCCGTTATGGCAAACAGGCGCCTAGCCAGATTGATTTTACACAATGTGAAGGCGATATTTATTTAGTATTAGGTAAGGAGAGTACAGGAATTCCAAAAGCGATTTTAGCCAAACAATTGGATCATTGTATGCGACTGCCTATGGTGGCCAATGCGCGAAGCCTTAATTTAAGCAACTGTGCCGCCATTATCATATATGAAGTGTTGCGTCAGCTGGATTATCCAGGATTAAGCCCGGTGGAGGTTATTAAGGGAGAGGACTGGCTGAGTCAGTAATGGAATGGCTGGATCATTTTGTGGATACAAGAAAAAAACGATATCATCTGTTTTTTCTTATACTCCTTTGTTTGCTGTTGCTTTTAGTATTACCTTATGTGTATATCAGTGTGCGGTTGTTATCTTTGCAATCGTATGATGCACTTTATGCTATGTTGGATGATCCCATGCTATCTTATACGTATCTTTCCAGGCTAGTCCTAGAATTAATATCGCTTGCCAATATGTCCATTCTGCGCATTCTAGGATGCATGTTATCCTGTGTGCAACCGTTAGAAATACTAGTACTTCTCATGCTGATAATAGGTTTTCCCATTTTAGAACGAAAAAAAATAACCGGCATCACTTTGTTGGTACTAATCATGGAAATCTGCGTCATGTTTGGGTGTGTCATGTTGGGACTTCGGGCATCTTCACTTGCGCAAGCTATTCTTTATATACGAATGTTGGGAGCTTTTCTCCTTGTAGGTAGTATTTTGATAACAGGGGTTTTGTTTTATCATTTATATCGACGCATCCTTTATTATCGTCATGCGTTAAGTTATCTTTGCATTGAAGAAAAAGAACATACGGCATAAATCGTTAGCCATATGTTCTTTTTGCTTAGAATTCTTTTAGATTACGTAGGTTGGTTGATTTGTCTCCATCGTTGACGCCACGGATATGACGTGCACCATCACGGCCGGTAAAAGGCAGGGCATTTTCAATCATACCTTGTTCAACAGCCTCTAATGCCTGTTCGTAATCGTAAACATTGCCATTTTCGTCTTTAAACTCACTTAAGGTTCCATCAGAGTTACGACGGGCAGCTACGAAACGTGTTCTTTCACTGTTTTTTGATTTTTTCATTTTTACTTACCTCCTGTCATTATTGTGAGCCTCACATGTCGAATTATACTGGAAATAACCTTGAGAAAAACTGGAAACGATAGCGTTTTGACTATGGTTTTCCCTATATAAGTTCTTCACCTTTCAAAAAGGCAAACATGTTTCTAGATTAGCGGTACCATAAAAAGATAAAATGTGGTTATCGCAAAGAAAATAAAAGAGAAAGATAGGCGAATTCCTAAGGAAAACAGGCATTGTGATTGAATTTTTTTAAATTTACGCTATAATAGTTACCATAGTAAGAGGATGTTCCATGCCTCTTACCTCTTATACTTAAGAGCAAATGCGAATCGACATTACAATAGGGAGTGGTTATACTTGGACGGATCGCGAATATGCCTCATGATTGCATTAGTGGCTTTGATTGCTTTATCAGCTATTTTCTCATCTACGGAAACTGCATATTCCAGTGTGAATATGATACGTTTGAAACAGATGGCGAAAAGCGGCAATAAAAAAGCCAAAACAGCTTATACTATTTCTAAGAACTTTACAGCGGTGATCACTACAATCTTAATTGGAAACAATGTAGTGAACATTTTAGCTACTTCATTGGCTACAGCATTATTGACCGATATCTTTGGCACCAGCGGTGTTGCTTTGGCAACGGCTGTGATGACTATTCTGATTTTAGTGTTTGGCGAAATTGCCCCTAAAATCGTAGCAAAGGCAAAGGCAGAATCCTTTGTGCTCTTGGTTGCGAAACCATTATCGGTAATGGTGACGATCTTTCGCCCGATTTCTTTTGTGGTTGAATCTTTGGAAGGACATTGGGAAAAGAAGATGGACATTGAGAATGTTACAGCTACGGAAGATGAACTGCTGGAAATCGTTTCAACGATTGAGCAGGAAGGAGTTCTGGAACAGGAAGAGCGTGAATTGATCGAAAGTGTCATCGAATTTGATGATAAAAATGTTCGTGATATCATGGTGCCGAAAGATCAGGTTGTCTTCTTGTATGATAATGCAACTTATGAGCAGTTAAAAGCGGTGCTGAAGGATCATAAATTATCACGATTACCGGTGATTTCTTATGAGACCTTAGAGGTCGTGGGAATCTTACGCGTTCGTGATGTTTTAGATGCCTTATTAGAAGAGCGGGAAATCGTCATAAAAGATATGATGCAGGAACCAATCTTTGTCACTCAACGTAAAAAACTGCCGGATGTATTAGAAAATATTCAAAAGTCGCGAGAGCATATGGCAATCGTTGAAGAATCACAAACATCCCATGTATATGTTGGTATTGTAACGTTGGAAGATGTCTTGGAAGAACTGGTTGGAGAAATCTACGATGAATATGACCCTTTGCCAAATCATGTAGTGGAAATTGGACATCACACATTCGTGATTGATGGGAAAGTAAATTTGATCGATTTCTTCGATAAATATGTCGATGATCAGGATGCCCCAATCACCAAGGCCAGAAGTTTTGCGGCTTGGATATATGAATTAAATGCGCATCGCAAGGTACGCAAAGGTCGTGAACTTGAATTTGAAAATCTTGAGATCAAGGTACTGGATACCAAGGATGGCATGGCTGCCAGACTTGAGTTACAGATAAAGTCATTAAATGATGACGATGAATTGCTAGACTAGGAGGTTACATAGCATGAATATCTTTTTAAAAGCATTTAAGCCAGAAACGGCTCCAAAAGCATTAGGACCTTATTCTCCAGCGGTAAAGTTGGGTGATTTCGTTTATTTATCAGGACAAATTCCTTTGAATCCAGAAACCGGTGAAGTCGAAGGTACTACTATTGAAGAACAGACACATCAGGTTATGAAGAATATTAAGGCTGTTTTAAATGATATGGGACTTGATTATAAACATATCGTGAAAACAACAATTTTTGTCAGTGATCTAAACGATTTTGATAAGCTGAATGAAGTGTATGGTTCATACTTAGAAGAACCATATCCAGCAAGAAGCTGTGTACAAGTAGCACGTCTGCCTAAGGATGTAAAATTAGAAATTGAATGTATCGTAATTGATACTTTGGTTTATGAACAGCAGTTGGCAGCGCAGCAAAGCGGATGCTCAAGCTGTGGCGGTGGCTGTGTTGGGGGCTGCTGCGACTAATTGGTATATGTCGTATCATATAGGTATTGTAAACATTAGGGAATCTTGATTTTTGAAGGATCAAGATT
>NZ_CEVYEL010000009.1:0-67735 GCF_982403165.1 Longicatena sp. | reverse complement strand
ACTAGTATGATGCTTTTAACATTCCTATTTGTTCTATGTAGTTAAAGATAAGAAAAAGCTGAATCTAATGAGCAAAGAAAGGCAGCAATTAAATCAATACAACTTTCTACATCTTTCCAATCCGCCGTTTCAATAGAAGAATGCATATAGCGTAAAGGCAATGATACCAAACAGATAGGTACGCCTTCATTGCTCATATGAATCGTATCTCCATCCGTTGATGTAAAACCTGGCGTAACCTCCCATTGATATGCAATACCATGCTGTTTAGCCAAAGTCTCCATACGTTTATTCATTGCTTCATTCACAATACTGCTATGGCATAAAACAGCACCTTTCCCTAAAAAAATATCGCCGCCTTCATTATTCTGAACACCTTGATAATCACTGGCAAAGGTTACATCAACGATGATAGCGCAATCGGGTTTCACTGCTTTAACCGCATGGAACGCTCCACGCCGTGTTGTTTCCTCACCTGTAGTAGTTGCTGCATACATACCAACAGAAGCTCCCATTTCCTTTGCTTTTCGCACTGCCTCTAAAATGATAAAAGCTCCACCTCGATCATCAATTGCTCTTGCGGCAAAGCGATTCTTTTGCAGTTCTTGCATATCCACTGCAGCACAGACAACATCGCCAAGCGACACTACTTTTTCACTTTCTTCCTTCGTATCACATCCGATATCTATTCGCAAATCATCACTGACGATTGTTCCCTTTGTTTCTAACATTTTATTACATATTACAACTCCATGAATCAGCTCTTTACCAACAATTTGTACATGTGTACCCAAGTATAAGATAGGATGTGCCCCTCCGGCCTTTATGACCCCTAATGTTCCATCAGGGTAGATACGATTCACATAAAAACCGATTTCATCTACGTGTGCACATAACAATACTTTTTGTTTTGCTTTTGCGTTCAAAACACTAATTAGGGTCTTACTGGCATCCATCTGACTATCTTCACATACATCCTTCATATATTCATAAATAATTTGTTGTATCGCTTTTTCTCTCCCACTTACAGAGATACATGTAAGTAATTCTTTCATAAATGTTTTATTCATCATTTCATCCATCCTTTCCAATTATCAAACATCACAAGATATCATGTCTCATTATTGATAACATCAGTATTCTATACTATAGAGTGTAACGTAATTGCTAGAAATATACGAAGGACCTGGCATTCTAAAAGCAAACATAAGCATAAACGATATGCATAAAAATGCTGTTCAGCGTTTGGTTAGAAACAGCTGTTTTTTTATATGCAAAAAAGAAGATACTCCTACATATCTTCTATTTTGCAATATATTGAATGGCAATGCACTGTGGCCCTCCCTGTGTAATGAAAGCCGGTGACAAATCCAATAATTCTATTTCACATTCGCTGAAGATAGATACTAGTTTTTCTTTGATCTTTCTTGCATCTTCTAAGGCATCTGCATGAGAGACAAAGATTTTATAATATTCATTTACGCCATCTTCTTTCATGAAGTCTACAATATGCTGCACTGCCTTACTTAAAGTTCTAGCAATATCAAACTTATCTAGCCGTGTACCGCCTTCTACTTTCTCCATGATTGGTTTAAGTTTCAAAAGACCGCCAATCGTTGCAGCCGCAGGTTTTAAACGTCCACCGCGACGTAAGAAATCAAAATTTTGTGGAATCAAAAAGGAGTGTTCACTGGCAATACTGTGTTCCAGTTCCTGCACGATTTCTTTTACATTCTTTCCTAAATCACGAAGACGCACTGCCTTCTCCACTAAATAACGATGAGGTCCACATAATGTTTGTGAATTTAACACCGTAATTGAGGAAGCATTGCATGCCTGCTGCTTCGCCATACAAGCGGTTTGGTAGGTGCCTGACAAGCCATCAGCCATTGTGATATTTAAAATTTCTTCTTCTTTCGCATCTTCATATGCAGCCAACACTTCACCAATCGGTGGTTGTGAACTGCTGGGAACATGCCCTTCCTTTATTTTATCAAGAAACAATTTTGTATCAAAACATAAATCACGATACTGATGGTCATCAATGCTGACACATAAAGGCAAGACATCTACTCCCATATGGATGCCATTTTCTACCGTAAATAAAGCAGAAGTATCTGTTATAATTTTTACCATGTGAACTCCCTTTTCTAGCTGACAAGCTCCATCCGTTTTTTATAATCCGGCATATAATTTTCGATAATGTGATAAAATGCTTTTGAATGATTTGGCTGAATAAAATGTACAAATTCATGAAGAATTACATACTCAATAAATTCTAATGGGTAATGGATCAGCTTTCGATTCAAAGTAATGGACTGTTTGGCCGGTGTACAGCTTCCCCAACGACTTTTCATATCCCGCACTTTGATTTGAGGGTATGCGATATGATAGTCACTGAGCGAACGACACGTGAGCATTGCTACATCACTAAAGACATCCTTACACAATTTATCAATAAACTGATGAATGACCTTTTGCGGATCACTGTTTGTGCGATATTGCACATACAGATATTTATCATCATAGCTTACATGATTATACTTCCCCGTCATATATTTTATTTTCAAAGAATTACCAAACAACATCAGCTGATTCTCATCAAACACAGTACAATGGCTTCGTTCTTCCATCGATTTCTGGTGTTTGGCAATCCAACTGGCTTTACTACTGACGAAATCATCAATTTTATCCAGTGATACGAATGGATTTGCGCTAACGATGACCTCACCCTTCGTACTAATACGCATATTGATATTTTTCACTTGTTTAATTACCAATGTATAGGTAATCGGATATTTTTTACACTGTATTACTTTCTTGTTTCCATCCATAATTCTTACTACCTCAATCCTTGCGTGTGCATTTTATTATCTCATACTTAATGTGAAAAATAAATACTTTTTCCTTTTACATTTCTGGAATTTTTTTCATTTGTAATATTTTATTTTCCTATTTCATATTTTACGTTTTTATTAGTAAGAGTATTATAGCATGCTTTTACTTTTGATGGAGAAAAGATTTACTTTTTATACGAATATGCTAAAATGAATGCGGTGATTTTATGGCATACAATAACCCCTTCCCGTATAGTGATGATAATAAACGTTATCATACATGGAATTATTATTTAAAGCATCGTTATCATCAAAAAGTATTTAAAGTTCCTTTAAATGCCAATTTTTCCTGTCCGAATCGTGATGGAACCTGTGGTCAGGGCGGTTGCACCTTTTGTGGCAGCTTAGGCAGTGGTGAATATGCTGGAAATCTACAGGATGATTTAATGAAGCAATTTATGGATCGTCAGCAGATGATGCTTAGAAAATGGCCAAATGGTGGTAGTATTGCCTATTTTCAAGCATACACGAATACATATGCCCCTTTGCATGAGCTCAAACACTGTTTTCAACCATTTATGGAACGAAAAGATGTACTTGCCTTAAGCATTGCCACACGCGCAGATTGCTTAGAAGATGATAAGCTTGCTTATCTGCATTCCTTATGTAAAGAGAAAGATATTTGGATCGAATTGGGATTACAAAGCATCTATGATCAAACAGCTCAACATTGCAATCGCGGTCACACATATGCACAGTTTTTAGATTGTTTGCAGCGCCTGGCAAAAACTGATATCAAAGTGGCGGTGCACTTAATTAATTCATTACCCTATGAAACCACAGATATGATGCTGGAAAGTGCCAAAGCATTAGCTACATTGCCTATTCACGCACTCAAACTTCACATGCTGCATATCATGCAGGATACGCAGATGGCAACAGAATATGAAAACCAACCATTTCCGTTATTATCATTAGAAGATTATGTAGATATCGTGATACGCCAGTTAGAAGTTTTGCCTCCGGAAATGATCATCCAACGATTGACTGGTGATGGTGTGAAAGAACTACTTATTGCGCCTACTTGGACCTTGCACAAAGTAAATGTTTTAAACACCATCGATAAAGAGATGAAACGCCGTAATACTTGGCAAGGACGACTTTACTCCAAAAGCTGAAAATCAGCTTTTCTTTTTTTGATAGGCACAAGCATAGGAAAAACGCATAGAGTAAAACAGGAGGCTTGTTATGAAAACCATTGCCATTACATGCCGTATGGAATCTTTTGATAGCCAATCAAAATGGTTCATCAATGCAACCTATGTGGATGCTTGTTCGCAATATGGTTGTGCCCTATTCCCCATTGTTTCCTATGCTTCATTAGCTGTAGCTGCCACAAGTTGTGATGCGCTCATCGTGTGCGGCGGTTATGATTTACGCAGCTATTATCTTCAAGAAATACCAGATGCCTCTTGCAACTTTTATGACCATGCACAGGATCATTTTGATTTTGCTTGTATACAAGCCTTTTTACAAAAACAAAAACCGATTTTAGGAATATGTCGAGGAATGCAATTACTTGCTGTATATTATGGCAGCAAGCTTTTCCAAAACATTGATATAAATACCCATGCCACACTACATGCTCATCCGTTATATTTCCCCAAAAACTCCATACTGCATCAACTTTATAGCGATGGTACCAGTTTCAATAGCTATCATCATCAAGCAGTAAAACAATGTGGTGAACAATTGGATATATTAGCTTATAGTAAAGAACAATATGTGGAAGCCTTTCTCCATAAACAACTTCCCGTTCTTGGTGTACAATGGCATCCGGAAAAAATGGAAAACGATCAACTATTTCCTTATTTCTTAGATGTTGTTTGTGAGCGTAGCTTGCGCCGGCTTTGATACCAGCGATACAACATCCATACTAGAATTAATAAAGAAAACCAAGTTCCAAAAGCATCCACATGAATGATGGTTCCCAAACTCTTTAATCCATAAGTTACGATGATACTGCGTAAAAGTCGAGCCATGCCATCACACAGCGTAAAGGAAAGAAAAGGCATTTTGGTAAAGCCAGCCAAATAAGCCAGTAAGAAATCAGGGATTGGCGTAATACCTCCGATGAACACAGCAAGCAATCCATGTTTGCGCATCAAAGTTTCTCCCTTTTCGATATCTTCATCACTGGCAATATGAGCAAGTGCTTTACGACCGACGCTGTATGCAATGCCATATCCGATAGCACCGCCAATGCAAGTACCAATTGCACCTTCAAAGGAATATAACAGCCATTTTTCCGGATGCTTTAAGCATAATGGAGTCAGCACGACTTCTAATGATGGAAGAGGTAAAAAAGCTTTTAAAATGGCATATAGAATAAGTCCTACATCCTGCCAAAGGGTAAAAAAAGCCTGCAAGTTCATGAAATCCCTCCCGTTTTCAGTATACTTGCAGTCAAGATGAATTATGTTATAGTAAAAGCACTTAGATTGGGATCATCATCTGATTATTTTTCAAATTCATAAGCATCTTGATAACGTCCTTTATATCGATACAAATATGCCTCTTCTTCGAATTTATCAAAGGCCAAATGTGCATCAAACATATACAACAACAAAGCAAAAATGGCATTCAGCGATGTATTACGTAAACGGACAGTAGGTTTTGCATCCATCGTAAATTCGGCAAGCTGCATTTCTTTATCAATACATAAGATTGTTTTTTTGGTGGCATGATAACCACCATAAAAGCGATAAAAAACATCCTTCCATGCCACTTCATAGCCTTCTTTAAAGCCATGCATTTCACCTTGTTTATCATCTTTTGCATAAATTGTAAAATCTTCCGTATGTTTACGGATAAAACGCGTATACCATTTTTGTATCTGATACATTCCTAATACTTCTTCGCCATACATGTTCTTTAGATAGACACACAAAAGACCCTGCTCTTTTTCTTCTTCAATCGTATAAATCGCATGCCCATTTTCTTGAATGATCGTTTGCCCATTCTCTTTGCATAAGACAAGTTCCATAAGGAAATCCTCCTTCATGAAAAAGCTCTTGAACCCAAAAGTCAAGAGCTTTTTCTATTTCAACCCACTATCGTAGGGTCACACAGTCTACTCTTACATAGACATTATAAGAAATTTTTTGTTATTTTTCAAGCTAATGGAAAAGGAAATCCAACAGTGGTGTCATTTCTAATAATACAGGAGCTAAGATCAATGAAATCACTGACATTAATTTGATTAAGATATCCATTGCCGGTCCTGCCGTATCTTTAAAGGGATCACCGACCGTATCTCCTGTGATGGCCGCTTTATGAGCCTCACTTCCCTTACCACCGCAAGCACCGGACTCAATATATTTCTTAGCATTATCCCATGCACCACCGGAATTCGCCATAAACACCGCCAACATGATTGCTGACATCAATGCGCCAATCAGCAGTCCTCCAAGACCTTTTGTTCCTAGAAGGATACCAGTCGCGATGGGTGAAATCACCGCAATCAACCCAGGCAGAATCATTTCTTTTAAAGCTGCTTGTGTAGAAATATCAACACATTGTGCATAATCCGGCTTACTTGTACCTTTCATAATACCGGGATCTGCCTTAAATTGTCGGCGAACTTCTTCAATCATCTGATTCGCCGCTTTTCCTACCGACTTTATTGTTAAAGAAGTAAAGAAAAATGGGAGCATTGCACCAATCAGTAAGGCGATGATCACACCTGGTTCTAATAGTGATATGACATCTAGATGAGCAAGCTGGGAATAAGCGACTATCATTGCTAACGCGGTAAAGGCCGCAGAGCCAATACAGAATCCCTTACCGACAGCTGCTGTGGTATTCCCTACTGAATCTAAATGATCTGTGATTTCTCGCACATGCTCTTCCATATTACTCATTTCAGCAATACCTCCGGCATTATCAGCTATTGGTCCATAAGCATCCACAGATACAGTAATACCGGCAGTTGAAAGCATACCGACTGCACCTAAGGCTATACCATACATTCCAAAAAACAGATAGCTGGCAGCAATACCAGCAGCCAACAAGAGAATTGTTAAAGCTGTTGATTGCATACCGATACTAAAACCGGAAATAATATTGGTCGCATGACCGGTTAATGATTGTTCAGCTATTTCTTTTACATGACGATACGAATCACTTGTGTAATACTCGGCAATACGTCCAATAAAGACACCAACAACTAATCCACTTAGAATGGAATAGAAAGGATAGACATCATTAAATACAAAATAGCTTAATAGTAAAGAGCCTACTAATACTACCAAAGTAGAAACATAAGTTGCAATATTTAAAGCTTTTGCAGGGTTATCCCACTCTTTGGCTCGGACAAAGACTTGTGCAAAGATACTAGATAAAATACCCAAAGCCGCAATCAGTATAGGAAACATTAAGGAACTTATTCCCATGTGTTCACCCTGCACTGCCATATAACTGATACCCAGGGATATTGCGGAAACGATTGCCCCAACATAGGACTCACACAAATCACTTCCCATACCCGCGATATCCCCAACATTATCTCCAACATTATCGGCGATGACCGCCGGATTACGTGGATCATCTTCTGGAATACCACTTTCTACCTTACCTACTAAGTCTGCACCAACATCGGCAGCTTTTGTATAAATACCACCACCGACTCTGGCAAATAATGCGATAAAACTACACCCTAAACTGTATCCACTGATGACGTGTGCTGCCAGATACATATCTTTTGTAAAGAAATAAAAACCGCAAAATAAAACACTTAAACCTAATAAACCAAATCCAACTACACACAACCCCAAAACAGAACCACCACTGAATGCAATACGTAAAGCCTTTGGCATACCGTTGTCATGTGCTGCCTGTGTTACACGGGCATTTGCTTTTGTTGCCGTCAACATACCACAAAAACCTGCTACACCAGAACAAAGGGTTCCAATAAGAAAACAGAAAGCAGCTCCCGGTCCTACACCATCTGCATGTTGCAAAGATGGAATTAAACCTAAAGAAGCCAATAAGACAGCTACTACGATAATGAATAGAATAATGATCTTGTATTCACGCGATAAAAAAGCCATTGCCCCCTCGTGAATAAAACTGGAAAGGTTTTCCAGCAGATGCATGTGGATCTTCTCTTTCTTGACACTGCCGTAAAGATAGCGCGCATAGAACAGCGCCGCAATAGATACCCCTATAGCAATGCCAAGAAACGCAAAGACGTTGTCGTCGTTAATCATTCCAATTCGCCTCCTTGTAAGCGATTACATGTTTTCATTATACACCTGATTGATGGATATCGCAATGTGTTCTTTTGGTATTCTATCAAAAAAAGTACAAAGAAACCAAGCAACGTGATGTGTAATTATTTATCGCTTGATATTTTGAAAAATAGGGCTATTTAGTTAAATACATTTATAAAAAAACATCCGCATAGGATGTCAGGATTGTTTTGCTATCACTTGTTTACGTAAATGTAAATACCAAAGAATTAGTACAACTGGCAAAAGGGTAAAGGCAGCTATCATATACAACGTCATATCATACCCTATTCTCTTGCATAAATAACTTGTGATAATCGGAGTCAGTAAACCACTGACACCAACAAAGATTGCCATGGCAAACATTTGTGCACTGCTAAACAATTTGCGTGGTGTAATTTCTTTGATCAATATCTTGCTGCTTAGCATGATAATCGGTAACGTCACTAACTGTAAAGATGCTGCTGCGATGATTGCCCATGCAACACTAAACACTCCGTATAAGAAAAACTTTAGGCCATACATCACCGTACCAAACAATAAAAGCATGCCTGGTTTTACACGTTTTAAAATAGCGGAAGCAAATAAGAAGAGTGGTACTTCCATAAATGACTGTACTGCCCACTTAATCCCTACAGCACTCGTATCAGCACCAATCGCTAACATCTTATCAATGACGACATATTGATCTGCCGTACCAATCATGTAAATCATTAAATAAATCAACACGAGTAATAAGTATAAGCGATTCGTAAGCAATTCTTTTAAACTTTCTAAACGTATATGTTCGCTCTTCTTTTTTTGTGCATCCACGCTTTTCCAAAAAAAGAAGAGCAGAAATATGCTGACTCCTATTAGCATAAATAGTAAAAAATTATATCCGAAAGCATGAATGACACTGCCTGCGATCGGTGAACCAATGGTCAATCCTAAAGCACCGGCAGCTCGCAATCTGCCATAATTTTCCTCATCAACCTCTAGCATCCATGTTTCATTCAGTCCCATAATGACCTTTACCATTCCTCCACTAAGCGAAACAGCAAAAAGATGATAATAAAACAATTGTTTATGTATGATAAACATCATGATACTACCTGCTATCATAAAACCATATGCCAATAAGAAAAAAGGCTTTAATCTCTTAAATCGATCGCATAAATAACCAAACAGAAATTGTCCGATGATAGCAATAATAGCACTTCCTGCTAAGATATAACCACGCTCAACTACATCATATCCTACCTTTCCCAAATAAGGAATTATTTGTGTATTCACCATAGAAATTGCCGCAAACACGAAAAAATTCAAGCTGTAAAGAATCCATCGTTTCTTTTGTTTCATACCATCACATCCTATCATTAGTATGATTCAGAAAGCCTTATGTCATACCCACAGCAAATGAAAACAACTTTGCTATCATAAAAAAAGTAGTGTATAATAAGATACAAGAAACGGGTGATACTATGCAGCAGGAAAGTATGGATACAAAAAGCATATTAGCAACTGCTCTTATGGAATTGACCTCACGCAAGAATTTTGCAAAAATTACGATTGCGGATATAACACATGTCAGTGGTTTTAATCGTCAAACGTTTTATTATCATTTCCGTGATAAATACGAGTTGCTGAGCTGGATTTATGAACAAGAGGCCAGTCAAGTGTTTGATGAAGACATCTCTTTAGAAAACTGGCATCGCTACATGGCTGTATTACTACAACATATTCGTAATAACAAATGGTTTTACAGCAATACGATTCGTCATGATGAAAGCTACTTCCAAAATTTTATCTTCACACTAACAAGCACCCTTTTTTATAAAGCTATTGATGCTTTAGATTTACATCATCAGCTTGATGCTTCGGATAAAAAATTTTATGCTGAATTTTTCAGTTTTGGTATCAGTGGTGTTGTGATTAATTGGATCAAATCGGATATGAAAGAGAGTCCCGAACAGGTTGCCAGTGCCTTGAAAAGTTTAGCCCAGGATTCTGAAAAACTGGCTTATGAGAAATATCGCGAATCCTATCGTAAAATGAAAGGAACTACCTAAATGAAACAACCTATTGAACATTATGAAAACCGTGCAGGTGGAAAAGGAACCATGCACATAGAACGTCTTTTATCACCAGAAGAAATGGGCCCACATGTGAAAATGTATGCTCGCGTAACAATTGATGTTGGATCTTCGTTGGGATATCATGCTCATCACGGAGATAGTGAAACTTATTATATTCTTGAAGGAAAAGCTCGTTATCATGACAATGGCACTATACGTATTTTAGAACCATTTGATGTAACGCATACTCCAGATGGAGCATCGCATGGCATTGAAAACATTGGTACGACGCCTTTGGTGTTTATGGCACTCATTATTTCTTCTGTAAGATAAAAACAACGTTATGCAATGAAAAACGATTTTCAAAGGAAAAGAGCAGATTCCCTGCTCTTTTGTTGTTCTTATTCAACTCATATACTTGTATTTAATGTTAAACCCATTTTCATTACGCAAATGGCTCTATTCATGAAAGGATAAGCAAATACCTGGTATTATAAACAATACATATGCTGGAACATAAGCGGAGAAAATAGGATATCTTATCATACCAGAGAGCCAAGGCAAGGTATGAAAGAAAAAAGTATCCACTAAAACAATCGTATAACACGTCAGCAATATGACACCCATCATGGTCAAAGTTGTATTTACATAAGTGATACGCTTACTACATAATGCATATGTGAGCAAAGTGATGCCATACGCCATACAGCCATATTTTATGACAGACCAAAAAGAACTAATCAATACTACTTTATCTATTGCCAAGGCAACTAGAATACAGATACAGGCAAGCGCAAACAAACCTTTTTTCATTCACCTAATACCTTATGAATCAAAGGCTGTTTTGCTAGTGGAACAGCGGAAAATGTATACGCGTCATAAAAATCCTGCAACCATTGTTTTGCTAATGGATGATTGCTATGCACATACGCAAGTACATCTCCTGTTTGCACATAATCGCCATCCTTTTTATTTAAAACGATACCCACAGAAGGATCTATGCGATCTTCTTTTACCATACGTCCGGCCCCAAGCTGCATCGCTAATGTTCCTAATTGCAAGGCATGCAGTTCTTTTACATAACCATCACATAACGCCTTTACCTCAAAAATGGCTTTTGCTTTTGGTAATGTTTCTGGATGTTTAATCTGTTCTACATTGCCTCCTTGGGCCTGTACCATTGCTATTAATTTTTCAAAAGCCTTCCCATTTTTAATAACTTCCATCAGCATCGCCCTAGCTTGTGACTCACTATTTGCAAGATGAGCCTGCTGTAACATAATACTGCCAGCTTTCAAGCATAATTCAGTAAAATCCTGCGGGCCTTCCCCTTTTAAGGTAGCTATTGCTTCCTTTACTTCTAAGGCATTTCCAATGGCATTGCCTAAAGGCTGATTCATGCTGGAAATCATGGCTCTAACATCTTTATGGAAATGCTTACCGATTGCTATCATCGTTTCGGCCAATTCTTCTGCTTTTTGTGCAGTTTCCATAAAAGCCCCTTCACCATACTTTACATCTAACAAAATGGTATCACTGCCAGCAGCTAATTTTTTTGACATGATGCTGGAGGCTATCAACGGTATTGAATTCACAGTAGCCGTGACATCTCGTAAAGCATATAATTTTTTATCCGCAGGTACTAATCGTTGCGTTTGTCCAATGATTGCCAAACCGATGGTATTGACTTGTTCAAGAAATTCCTGTTCATTTAAATCCACGCGAAAACCTTCAATACTTTCTGCCTTATCTAAAGTGCCGCCGGTATGACCTAAGCCGCGTCCACTCATCTTTGCTACCTTGGCGCCACAGGCTGCTACCATCGGTGCTAAGGATAAGCTTGTTTTATCACCTACGCCACCTGTAGAATGCTTGTCACATTTCACACCAGAAATCGCAGACAGATCCATGACATCTCCACTATACAACATTTCTTCACATAAGCAGGCCGTTTCCTGAGCATCCATACCATTAAAGTAAATAGCCATCAAGAGTGCACTCACCTGATAATCAGGGATGGTGCCTTTCACATAACCATCAATGAAAAAATGTAATTCTTCTTTTGTCAAGGATGCTTTTTCTTTCTTTTTTTCTATGATATCGACAAACCTCATAAAGATGCTCCTTTCTTTTTTCGCAATAAGCGAAAAAATTGAAATTTTGTATATCTAATTTGCTCTTTCACCATAAAGTCTTTCTCATCAAACTTAGGAAAAAATACCGTTCCTTCATAGGTGTCAGGAAGAAGTGAAAGCCATAACTCATCTGCATATGGTAAAGACTGCTCATATGTTTGCGCACCACCACAGATGAGTAATGGCTGTGCTTGTGGTTTCCAATTGAAGATGACTTTTTGCAGGGAAGTTTCGATATATTCATACCCTGGTTTGCCTGCATAGTTAGGATTCCTAGTTAAAACATGAACGTGTCGTTGCGGCAATGTACTTTCCATCGCCTCCCATGTTTCTCTTCCTATGAGTACATGCTGATGGAGGGTTTTCATTTTAAAAAATGCCAATTCTTCTGGCACATGCCAAGGCATTTTATCATGATTACCAATAAGTCCATGTGCATCCAGAGCAGCCATGAGAACAATCATGCGACTGCCTTAAGAGCAGCAAGCTCTTCCTGTGTCAGCGCTCGCCACTCGCCCACTTCTAAATGATCATCTAATCGCAAAGGCCCCATAGCTACGCGTTTTAAATACAGTACCTCATTGCCAACAGCTGAAAACATCCGTTTTATCTGATGATAGCGGCCCTCTTCAATGTGAAAGAAACAGCTTGTTTCATTAATGACTTCTAATGCAGCACATAATACTGTTTTTTCATCTAAAATGATGCTTCCATTGCACAATGTTTTAATTGCCGTTTCATCTAAACATAGCTGATGCTCGACATAATAGGTTTTACGTACATGGTGCTTAGGTGATAGTAAGTGATGCGCTAGTTTCCCATCATTGCTAATGAGCACCAGCCCTTCCGTATCCATATCTAATCTTCCAACTGGGAAGCAGCCTTTGGGCAACATGACATCAAAACAATCTAACACTGTTTCATGTTCACTATCCTGAGTAGCACAAATGACTCCACTTGGTTTATTCAGCATCAAATAGACGAAAGGTTCATAATAAATATGTTCCCCATCGAGTTGAACCAAATCATCTTCTTCCACATGCATATCATCTTTTACCACCAATTCACCATTCACACGTACATGTTTTTTGCGAATTAGTTGTTTCACTTCTTTACGTGTTCCCACACCGGCATGGGATAAATATTTATCTAATCGCATATTATCCTCTCTTCCGTTTCTTAAATAATACAGCAAAATCCAAGTGTAATAACGTTTGTGGCAAATGGAATACATACGTGAACGCAAAGTAGCCAATACAAGAAATACCGCCAGCAAAGGCCATTTGTATAAATGCCATGCCACGTCCTGCCTCATAATTTCCACGAAGTCCTAAATGAAAGCACAGTTGTGCAAGTATCCATAAAATACCACAACCGCATAGGATGACGAAAAGTCGATGCAAGGTATATTTCCATTGAATATCATGATGTTTTGTTAGTTCATACAAACTGATGCTAATATTCAGCATAGCTGAAATCACCGTGGAAAACACTAAGCCTTGGTAGCTAAATTTTACCAGCATGATATAGCTAAGGGCAAATTTCACAACGACTTGAATTGTCGTATTGCGCACAGAATTGCGTCGTAACCCCGTAGCCACCATTAAATTGGTAACAATTGGAGTCATCGTATCTAGAAAAGCGACAATGGAAAACCAGCGAATAATCTGGGCTACTGCCGGGATGTCTTTAGCATGTTCCGGCGGAAATAGTGTAACGATCAGCGGTTCAGCAAACACATATAGGCAAAACGATACCGGTAAAGCAATATACAAAACGATATCTATGCAATCGCGGATGTTTTTACGTACCTGTTTCATATTATGTTGCGTTATGGCACTTGTAATATGGGGAATGATCGCACTGGAAAAACCTGGTGCCAATACCATGGGAATACTCATCAACTTAACAACCTTATAATTAATAGTAGATGAAATCAGGGTGATTTCACTTCCTGAAAGACCATGCCCCTTTAAACCTTTTTGTAGGAACAATGTGTTAATAATGCTATCACTATAGCCTAATAAAGCTATTAACATAAACGGTATGGATACATATAACAATTCCTTTAAAATCTCTCTGCTTTCAATCTTATTTTCAAAGGCCTGTTCATGTGCCAATCGTCGTATTTCTTTCATTCGCTTACGATCATAAAATTTAAGATGGATCATCGCCGTGATAGCTGCAACGCTCGTTGAGAAAACGCCAAAATATACAGCCCATATATGATCACCATGAAAGATATAAACAGCGATGCTGGAAGCAATCAGCACAAACGAAGCATTTGCTAGCTGTTCCAAAACTTGTGACAATGAATAGATTTCCATCTCTTTCAATCCCTGATAAAACCCACGCATACTACTCAGAATCGGCACAAAGAACAAAGCAAAACTGGAGCCGACAAATGCCCAACGTAAATCATCTGCACTTCCTGCCCCATCGTACATCATATGCGCAATTGGTTTGGAAAACAGCATAAATAACAACATCATGACAAATCCTAAAGAAATCATCAATCGCGTGCTGAGCTTTTTCACAAAAATACTTGTCTTATAATCACCTTTTGTCGTGTAACGAGCTACCAGTGTTGCTATTGCAAAAGGAAAGCCCGCCTGACATACATTTAATAAATACATGTAGAGCGATTGGGTAATCGCATAATATTCGACGTTGACATTGGTACCCAAAATATTATTGAATGGTATTGCATAAATCAGTCCAATCAATTTGGCAAAAAAGATACCAGCAGAGCTTACCAATGCTCCGGCGACGATTGACTGTTTTCTTTTTGTACTTCTTGTGTTATCCTTCATGAATAGTTTCCTCTCTAATCCACATTTGCTTTACCAGCATCTGAAGTAGTCTTTTCTCCAATTGCCGTATCCCCTTTTTCCTGCACATAATTACAGTTGAAAAAAACACGGGATTGGTTTTGCAATGTGCTGTCTTTCCAAGTCACCATCACATTGACCGTAAATTGTTTCTTTGGTGATATCGCATCTAAAATGATCATTTTAACAAAGCCTTTTTCTCCCCGCGCTTGATAGGGAATCATATTATACTGACTGTTGGCATCATCCCCTAATATCCCAATACAAGGATATACATTCGTATTAGAATCCATATTCTGATCCACTGCGATGGCCTGGATATCATACATGGCAACTTGTGGATTATACAGCTCTATTTCATATTTATAATCATCCTTTTGTTTAAATACATTCATCTTATATTCAAAGGGAATGATTTTTGATTCTATCCCCTTATTACTAACTACGGCATCAATAAAGCTCTCATATACTTTTATGCTTTCACTATCTTGATGATGCAGATTTTTACATCCGGTAAGAAATACCGTCAACAAGATGCATAAAATCGAAAGTTTACGCATGAAATCACCTCGGTTTTAATTATACCATATGTATGTGAAATGCACCATACCTGTAATATCAAGGGGCTTTTATCTGTCGATGGGAAAGTATTGATGATTGTCTTAGGAATTCGCGGAAAGAAAAAGCGATCGTATGGATCGCCTTTGTTTGTTATTTTCCGCATTTGCAACGGAAAGAACTGCATTCAGTTTCGCAACAAGCATTTGGTTCAATGCAATTGTCGCAAGTAACACTGATGGTTTCTGCTACACAATGATTGTCTTTATGATAGACACAATTGTTCACACTACATAAAATTTCGGTTTTTTTCTGCATATTTACACCTCCATCAGTAGTATGCGCAAACACTTTCATGTTATGTGCGATATATGAGTAGTGCTGAAAAGCAATATATTTGTTCTTCCTCCTGTATACTGCAGGAAGTTGAAAATTTAATATCAACTACATCGATATCCGGATTATCCTCTAAAAATGCATTGATCATATCGCTGAGATCATCCTCATGCTCCTCATCAAACACTTTGACCTGAACCATCTTCATCACCTAAGATGACTCTAACATATTCATGAAGGATTACTTGTCGATAAAAGTAGCCTGTAGTTTCTTTTTTAAATGTTCATTTTGCACTTCGATCATAGGTAATCGCAAAACATTTTGAATTTCTCCTCTTTGTGCCAAGACATATTTCACACAAGCTGGAGATGGTTCCTGAAATAACAATGTCGCTTCCTGCTTTAATTCCTTACGCAATTCGTTATCTTTACGATTGCCACATAGAAAATGCTTTAGCTTGGTAAGTGATACATGTCCAAGTACAGATACCAAACCATCCATACCCGCATCCATGCCTTCGTCAATGGTTCCATCTTCCCCGCTATATATTATGAAATGAGGATGCTCTTTTTTTAACTTTTGAACTGCTGCAAAATCATCACATGCCTGCTTTAAAGCAACAATATTCGGACATGTTGTTATTAATTTTGCGATCGTCTCTGCTTCAAGTTTCACACCTGTCCGAGATGGGATATTATAAAGCATAACATTGACAGAGCTATGTGCAGCAATGCATGCAAAATGTTCATACAATCCAGCTTGTGAAGGTCGATTATAGTACGGTGCAGCTAAAAGCACACCATCAATAGGCAGCTGTTGAACCTGATGCACAGCCCGCAAAGTATCTGCTGTACAATTTGTCCCACAGCCAAACCATATTTCTATCTCATGATGGGTTTCTTGCAAGACAAATTTCACTATTTGCGAACGTTCCTCTTCACTTAAACAAGGTGTTTCTGCTGTTGTACCACATACGATAAACCCATCCGCTCCCTCCGCCATTAAGCGGGCAATTAATGCACGCAATGCCGGATAATCAACCTCATGTTCTTTGGTAAAGGGAGTAATCAATGCTACCATCAATTTTGCCATTATACGTTTCCTCCTAATAAGATTGGTTCTATCTGTTGATCTTGAAGCGCCATATCACAGGTTTCCATTAACAGATCCCATTTGGCGACAATACTGCGTTCTTTTTGGAATGGTGCATCTTGAGCAAATGGAATGGCATAAAACCCTCGATAATTCAGCAGAGTGAAAATATTAGCACCACTAATCCCCAGGCCATCATTTGTTGCTATTCCAAAAACAATATTTTTCTTATTTCGCAGCATAGCTTTGGCAGCTAGTGTAACAGGATGATCGTAAATGCCGTGCACTAGTTTTGCACAAACAGTAGCACTCATCGGGGCAATCACCATTAGATCGTAACAATTGCATGGGCCGACCTTTTCAGCCTCTACGATTGTATGAATGATACTGTGACCACTTAAATTTACCAAGCGATTCAAAAAATCATCTGCTTTAAAGAAACGTGTATCACAAGTGTACACATTTTCACTTACCACGATTTGTACATCATTTTCCTGACATAAGATTTCCAACTGCTTTAATACTTTCGCATGATTACAAAATGAGCCACAAATACCAAATAAAATGCGCTTATTCTTCATGTAATCTCCTCCTTATATGATCTGCGATAATATTACCGGCACTGATACATGCAAAACGACCTGGCAGATTACTGATCTTGTAATAGTTCAGATGCAGACGGTGTATTTGTTCCTCATGAAACAAAACGGGTGTTGAAATATCTAAGAATAATGGTGTTTTTGACCATGAACGTATCTGCGCATCATCCAATATTTGTACCGGAGCAGTATAAATGATGACATCGCCACATTCTTTCCATTCCTTTATTGGTAAAAATTCCTTACTCATCACACAATCACGGCGTATTACGCGTACATGAGTATGAAGATTTTTTAACATTGTATAAATAGCTTTACCACAATGCCCATATCCAACAATATCGATTGTTATAGCATAAATACTTTTACAAGTATGTGAAATTAATTCATTTAAAACACCTTCTGCTGTTAAAATAGCGTTTTGTGTTATGACCTCTTCCGCATTCATATAATAATCGACTTCTACATTTAATTTTTTGGCAGCTTCATTTTCTATACCCTGGAAAACAACCATTTCTTTTCCCTGAATTTTCCAAAAGCTACTGGGAATATGCATATAGGAATTCCACATCTGTACATTATGTTCTTCATTCATTCCCTTCACTGGCAAGACAAAAGCATCCAGCTGTGGTAATGTTAAAAAGTCAGTATCTTCCTGTATCCTATAAACTACATAATCTTTTTTCAGATTATCTGCTACCTGCATCATTCTTTCATCACTACAAACCACACCGATTTTCATAGCACTCCTCCTTTACTTTTATACTATGTGAATTGTATCGATTGGTTCTATAGCATAGAAAGGTATTCTACTTGACGAGCAGCAATAACGCGTCTATAATGAACAGTGTTCATATTAGGAGGAATCATTATGAATAAGGTAGTCACATCAAAAGACGAATTATTAGAAGCTGCCGAACAAATCACCTATGAGGAAGGAATGACTCACCTCAGTATTCGCTCGCTCGCCAAAAAACTGGATATATCTGTTGGTGTAGTGTACAATTACTTTCCTTCAAAAGCCGATTTAGTATTGGCTATCATCGAAAATTTCTGGAAAAAGGTTTTTCATAAAGATCTTTGCACATTCGATGAACCCCCTTGTTTCCCTATCTTCTATGAAACCATCTATCAACGTTTAAGCGAACATATAGAGGATTTCCAAGCTGTTTTTTTAGGACAATTGCATGTATTGCGCTCAGAAGATAAGCAAAAGGGGAAAGCCTTGGAACAACAATATTTACAGCACATACAGAAAGGGTTTCTTCTTGTCCTATCTCAAGATTCGCATATTCCTGAAAGCTTATGGACAGCAACCTTTACAAAGGAAGCCTTTCTACAGTTTTTATTTGAACATATGTTGGTAGATCTCTCACATCAACGCAAAAACTGTCAATTCACAAAAGAAATGTTATATCGCTTATTATATGCGAAATCAACATAATTTCACGTTACAACGAACAAAGTTCAGCAACAATGCTTTGCAAACAATAAATAATGGAAATAGGCTTTCATATTCTCTATCTAACCATTGTTATTTTTTGAAACCCTCTCTATTAAAAAGGCGAAGCATGATAAAGCAATTCCATTATTTAGCATCATAAGAAAGGAGTTCTATCATTATGAAAAGAACAGTAAACTACGCTATACTTTATGCAATTCTCGCCATGATTGGTGGTATCTTTTATCGCGAATACACCAAATTCATGGGATTTGACGGCAGGACAACACTTGCCTTTGTACATACCCATCTCTTTCTGCTGGGAATGGTCATGTTTCTCATCGTGACATTTGCCATTCATCAATTTCATATCGAAAAACAAAAACATTATCGGCTATTTCTTATTCTCTATCATCCCGGTGTCTTATTAACTTCCCTCATGCTCTTTCTGCGCGGTATCACACAAGTAAATGGTAATGAACTAACCAATACTGTTAACGCTATGATCTCCGGTGTTTCCGGTATCGGCCATATCCTAACAGGTATCGGTCTTCTTCTTTTCCTGTTTATATTGAAAGCGAGTGTGAAAGATGCGTAAACGAATGTATATCCCTAAAAACTACCTTTTGTTACTAGCCGGCTTCATTTGGTTGCTAGCGGGTATTAATATACTAAATATCGGCTATCAATCCACTTCTGTTCTTACTTTATGGATGATGCTAGCAACGATCTTGACCTTTCTTGTTTTCTATTTTGCTATTTTTCGCAAACTCATTCATAAGCATACAAATCGAATCTTACGTTATGCCCATGCTTATATGCATATATTACAATTTTTCGATAGAAAATCATACATCATCATGTTTTGTATGATGAGCGGTGGTATTTTATTAAGAATAAGCCATGTATGGCCAACAGTATGCATAAAATCTTTTTATACCGGTATAGGTCTAGCCCTATGCATATCAGGCCTGTGTTTTATAAAGCAATTTTATCACCAGCAGCTTTCATTCACTAATAAATAAAGCACATCAGATACTATTTCTGTATGTGCTTTTTTCTCATATATATATAATCTTTCATATTGAAACGTGGGATTTCATAAGTATATCTGTTTGAAATTCTTTGTTTATCTTATTGTGTAATTACATAATAATTACGTTTCCCGCGTTTGATAATGGTTTTATTCGTTGTGATTGCATGTGTTGAGCTTACGATAAATTCACAGTCTTTTATACGTTCACCATTGATTTGAATAGAACCTTGCTTGATCCATTCTCTTGCTTCACGTTTACTACTAGCAATTTTCGCTTGTACTAAGACATCAAGTAACGGCATATGATCATCCACTGCGATACTATCAAAACCATGCAACGCATCCTCGAGTTCATCGCTGGTTAAATCTTTAATATTTCCTTTGAAGAAAGCATTCGTAATTTTTAATGCTTTTTCATATTCCTCTTCACCATGCAAATCAATAACGACGGCTTTCGCAAGTGCCTTTTGTGCTTCTCTGCGTCCCGCATCTATCTTTGTCTTTTCTTCTAAATCTTCAATTTCTTCGCGGCTTAAGAAGGTCAATGTCTTTAAATATTCAATAACCTTACTATCTTCACTATTCACCAAGAACTGATACAGTTCATAAGAAGATGTTTTATTTTTATCCAGCCAAATCGCCTTGCCTTCGCTTTTGCCAAACTTTGTTCCATCCGCCTTAGTTACCAATGGCATTGTAAACCCATATGCTTCTTTACCTAATTTCTTACGAATCAATTCAATACCGGCTGTGATATTCCCCCACTGATCTTGTCCTGCTACTTGCATGATACAGTTGCGGTTTTCATACAAATGCATAAAATCCAACGCCTGTAAGATCATATAAGAAAATTCTGTATACGTAATTCCTTCATCCAATCGACGAGCAACAATATCTTTATTCAACATATAATTAATGTTAAAATATTTCCCATAATCGCGCAAGAAATCCAAAGTATTGATATCCTTAATCCAATCGTAGTTATTTACAACTTCAAAGCCAAATACATCCTGCGCCTGTTTCTTTAGACATGCAAAGTTATGCGCAACTTCATCTTTTGATATCATAGCGCGTTCTGCTGTTGGCTTAGGGTCGCCAATTAACCCTGTTCCTCCACCAACTAACAAAATCGGATTGTGCCCTGCCTGTTTTAAACGCTTAGAAATTAAAAAGGATGAATAATGTCCAATATGCAAGCTGTCTCCGGTAGGATCAGTACCAATATAAAAAGTGACCTTTTCATTATTCAGCATGTTTTCAATTTTCGGTGAGCTGCAATCTTTAATTAAGCCTCTCCATACCAATTCTTCATAAATATTCATAGTCTATTCCTTTCTCAGCCATTAAAAAAGCGTCCTTATCCAAGGACGCCGTTTTTTATTTGCGTGGTACCACCTTAGTTCCTCATAACATGAGGCTCTCAAGCTCATAACGTGAGCATACGGCTTTACTTTTCATAAAGCAGCTCCAAGGTGTATTCCATAAGTTCCTGACTGCGGCTTTTCACCAGCCAGCCGCTTCTCTGTGCTCATTTCCTTATGTACTCTTTCTTATCATAGCTGTTGTAGTATTAAGTATAATGTAATTTTTTACTTTGTCAAGCAATGATTACTTGGTTGATTTACGTGGAGTGAAAATATAGCTCAATTCGATTTCTTTATCTGGAACATCATTTTCATCCGTTAGCATCTTTGTCAATAAACGCATAGCAACAGCACCTAAATCATAATCTGGAATTTTAAAGCCAGAAATCTGAGGGCGTGCCATAGAGTTATATTTACTATCTAAGATACATACCAATTCCACATCATCCGGAATATTCATTCCTGCTTCTTTCACGGTGTTCATAACCGCCATAGCTTGAGAATCACGATACGTAATGACGACATCATAAGGGACGCCATCCTTCACATATTCTTTCAAAAATAAGTAAGAGGAACGATATTCCTTAGGAATTTCAATATAGCCGTCAAATTCCATACCGTTTTCTTTATAAGCACGTGATAATCCATCACGAAGTTGTTTGATCATTGCTGGATTCTTACGATCCTCAATCAATGCCAAACGTTTTTTCCCTTTTGCGATGCAATCCATTGCATAATCATAAACAAGGCTGGAGTAATCCACATAAACAGAACCAACAGTTTCATCACTCATCTTATTACCGATGACAACAATGGGAACTTGATATTTTGTTAACTGATTCAATTCTTCCTTATTTAGCTTATCATTGAAAATCACAACACCATCCACACGGGATTTGATGATATTTTCAATAATATCATTCATTTCAGTAATGCCTTCCGTCGTTGTATGCAGCATCAGATTATATTTATAAATTTTTGCCACATCAATCAAACCATTAATAATCTGTCCCGTATAGAAATAGCTTGCTTCTGGTACGATCAGAGCAATCGTCGTCGTTTTCTGAAGTGCCAATCCTTGAGCAATCGCATTCGGTTTATAGCCTAATTTTTCAATTGCCTCCTGCACTTTCACACGTGTGTCTTCACGGACAACTTCAGAACCGTTGATAACACGGGAAACGGTTGCCAGTGAAACATCTGCTTCTTTTGCTACATCATAAATGGTAATTCGTTTCATAACACTTATCCCTTCTGACTAATCGTCTTCATCCTTCGTGTCTAAGACACGTTGTAACCCTTCAAAGGCTTTTTCCGCTGCTTTCAGCGTACCCTTTTTTAGCTTCTTTACATTCTTCTTAACGCGCTCATCTTCACGAATAGCACTAACCGTGTCCGTAATGGTATCCATCGTTTTCACAACATAGTCCTTCTTCATAAGCTCATCTACACCATCACTGAATGCATTCGTCACTTTGCCCGTCATTTCATTCAGTTTTTCCTTGCCATTTTTTACATCCTCACGCTGATTAAAGGCTGCTACTTTCTGTTTCGTTGTTTCCAATAACAAGGCCGTATCAGTCTTCAGTTTTTCTAAACGCTGTGTTGTTTCCTGCGCATTCACATTATTTTTTATCCACTGACGAAATTCTGCGTACATCCGACTTAGTTCTATTTTGGCATCCGCAAAAATTGAAGAGGCATTTTCATTATCCTCGTCATCTTCCATTTGAATAATGGTATAACGCGTTTCTTTTTCCATGTCATCAACATGCTGGCTTTCATCGCTCATGAAGTATGCACCTCCTGCTCACAGGCTTCTTCCTGTTGCTCATCGCTGCCATCTTTTCCCATATGATGTAAAATCCAATCTTTAATCAAAGAGAAATTTTCAATCACCATCACCATCGTACTGCGAACAGCATGTTTGCTTGCTTCATGCACACTGTCAACAGTCTCACTTAATTCATTTAAAGTCTGTAAAGGCTTTTCCAGTGTTTCCAATTCTTTGTTTGTCGTATCGAGTGTTTTTTTCATACTGATCACTGCTTCATTCGCACTTTTTAATAACACGATCAGATGCCTGACAAAGATAACCAGAAATATCAGGACGATAACACCTACAATCGGTAATGCCTTAGCGGCAACATTACTCGTTAATTCCAATAACTGATCTAAACCCATAGAAACACCTCTTTTTATATTTTACCTTATTTTGTAAACATTTACAAGTTTACTGAAAACTTTTTACAATATTTTTTAATTTATAAATATCTTTACTGCTCATAAACAGATATACTGCAGGGCCGCGATCTGCTAAAAACTTAGCCGCTGTTTCATCTTCTTGAATCACTTGAGCATGCGCGCAACGATCTGCTAAATCTTGTATCGTAATATTGATTCCTGGCTCTTTTGCGGCATTTTCAGGAAAATGGCATAAATATGTCTCGTCAGCTTGATCTAATTCTTGGGCAAAACGATCCATAAAATAATAGATACGAGAATAACGATCCGGTTTAAATATCGCAATGATTTTTTTATCAGGATACTTAATGCGAGCAGCCTCAATCATATACTTAACAGCAGTTGGATGATGTGCATAATCATCAATATACACATTACCATTTTTTTCTTCTATCGTAAAACGGCGTTTTACTCCCGGAAAACTTGCCAATCCTTCCTGTAACACTGCCGGTTGTAATCCTTCCATGATTCCTAAAGCGATTACCCCTAGGCTGTTCCACAATAAAGGTTTCCCAACAAACGGTAATTTAAAACTGCCAAAGTACGCTTTTTTATATAAAACATCAAAAGACATACCTTCTTCATTTTGTATAACATGAACAGCTTGTACGTCATTGTCATCCTGTAAACCATAATACAAATGCTTCGTTTTGACGTGCAGGCGACGCACTTCTTCATCATCACCAAACAGTACAATACCTTTTTTTACTTGATTGGCAAAGGTTTCAAATGCATCGCGATAATCTTCCATATTTTTATAATAATCCACATGATCCAATTCAATATTCGTAATGATCGCGTATTGCGGTTTATAAGCCAAAAAGTGACGCTGATATTCACAGGATTCTAAGACAAAATATTCACCATCATCCGGCATATCTCCTGTACCATCACCAATCAAAAAACCAGTTGGTGCTACTTCGGCCATCACATGAGAAATCATGCCTGTCGTTGTGGTCTTACCATGGGTACCGGCAACACTGATACTTGTATATTCTTCGACCAACTGCCCTAAAAAATCATGATACCAGTATACCTGCACTTTTCCTTGCTTGGCCAATTCCATGGCTTTTTTCACTTCCGGATTGCTTTCATTAAAAGCATTGCCAATGATGATTGTCATTCCTTCTTTAATGTTATTCTCATCAAAATGGTAAATCGGAATATGTCGTTCCTCTAAAGGTTTTTGGGTAAAGATATATTTATCAATATCCGAACCGCTCACTTGTTCATGGCGGTCAAAGACGATCGTAGCTAAAGATGCCATACCGCTTCCCTTGATACCAATAAAATAATATTCCATATTACGTTTACACTCCCTTTATTTTTCCGTTACATCTTTTATATTAGATTCAGCCTCTTTGATTGGCGTAGAATCGCCAAACAGCGAAATTTGCAACAAATCTTCAGTATCCGTATCATCATCTGCTAAAATAGCTTCCAAGGGTAACGTATGTTCTTCCTCTTCTTCTACCTTTTGTAATAAATCTGCCGGCATTTCTTGTGATGAAAGCTCATCCCTTGTTTCCGTCATGATGATTTCTTCCTGCTTACTTTTGGCTTTTTCTTCAATATCTTTTTTCGCTTCTTCTTCAAATTCTTCCAATTCATTCACACCATAATACGGTGATATAATTGTCCCTAACGGATTTTCCTTACGTTTGCGAGCGCGTGGCATATTGACATTAGGTGTCTTCGTTGAAGTCTTCGCTTTTGCGTTTTCTTCTTTCGCTCCAAAAATCGGCGAAATCACCGGTGTAAACTCATATTCTTTCTTTTCTTCTTTTTTCATAACAGGTCGACTTTTTATTGTCTCTTTTGGTTGTTTTACTTCTTTTGCTGGTTCTTTTTTTGTCTCTAAATCAATACTGACAAACTTTCTCGTCTCCTGCTTGATTGGCGTCTGTTCCTTTTTAACACTTTCTAGATCCGCTTGTTTCGGCGTATTTTGCGGTTCTTTATCCACTGTTTTTGCTTCTTTCTCTTTTAAAGAAATTGCTTCCAAATCATCTTCTGCAATGATATCTGCCTCTGTTTCTTCAAACAGAAAGGAAGTAACTTTTTTCCATAACGACATTTTCCTCACCCTTTCTGCGTCATTGATTTACTTGATTCAAGAATTGTTCTATTTCTTCTCTTGTCTTGCGCTGCTTCGATACAAACCGATTACTTTCTTTCCCATTTAGATAAATGACAAAGCTAGGTATGCCCATGATCATCAAGTCTACACATACATCCATGCATTGATCACGGTCAACATAGTAAAAGGTAAAGCCTTTTGCCGTATATTCTTTTACGACGTCTTCAAAAAAGCCTTCTAAAAAACGACAGTCAGGACACCAATTCGCAGAAAAGACAAAGACATTTTTGCCTTCGCTGGCACATGCTTTATAAAACGCTTCTGCATTGTTAATTACATTCATATATTCTTTCATGGTATGACTCCTTTTGTTGAACCGTTTACATGTTCTTATTATAGCATCATTCGATGAAAATTTACTTTTTATTTTCATTATTTATGCATTCTTTTCATTCATAGGATGTTTCTTCCAAATGGCACGATAAATAGGCTGCCCTTTTTCCATGAAGCGATGCTCATATTCCGTAATTACATCTTCATCATGAGCAACACGGCGAAAATCCACACTGAAATCATGAAGAAACCAACCTGCATTTTGGAATTCTATTATACTATATTCAAATAATGAGCTATTATCTGTTTTCATCTGAATTTCCCCATCATCTGCCAAGATTTTCGCATATTGGGCAATAAATTTATGATTTGACAATCGCTTTTTATGTGCTCGTTTTTTAGGCCAAGGATCACTGAAATTCAAATGGATGACTTGAATTTCACCTTCTGCAAACCAAGAAGCAAGCTGCTCAGCATCATCGTTGATGAATCGCATATGTGCTTTTTCTTTTTCTTGTTTTGTATATTTACGTACCGCCAGAGCAGCTACATTGTTATTTTTCTCAACACCGATCCAACCGTATTCTGGATATTGCAAAGCCATCTTTGTCCAATAATCCCCTTTGCCACAGCCAATCTCTAAATGTAGCACATCACGTTTTAGCGTTTCTTTCCATTTGCCTTGCAAAGCAGCGGGTTCTTTAATAACGACATCCTGCTCCTTTAAAAAGTCTTCTGCCCATGGTAATTTTCGCATTCTCATAGATCGTCCTACTTCTTTCCCAGCTTTTCCACAGCTGCTGTATAAATAGCGATAGAAGTCATTAAATCTTCTAGTTTTACCCCTTCATCTTTTTGATGACATCCTCCGACATATAATCCTTCAGGAATCTCGGTTTTCGGAAACTCAGGTCCAAAGGCGACAAAGTTTTTAAATTTCTTCGCATAGGTACCTCCGCCAATTGTCTTATTTGGTGTAAAGGTGTCCTTGCTGTATTCTTGATATACTTCACTTAATGTACTTACCAAGGTAGATTGTGGATCAACAAACAAAGGTTTTGTATCGTGTTCTAATAGTACATCTAAAGCATATTGACGTTTTTCGGCACTTTTTTTCATATTATCTATGATCAGATTTGCATCCGCATCATTTGGATAACGGATATCAATGGTAATATCCGCCTTTCCATCAGCAATATGAATGATCCCGGTATTCATTGTCAAAAATCCCATATAAGCGCCCTCAATGGCAATATTCAATGGTTTTCCCTGCCAATCATGCAGCAGTGCATACGTATCATACGCAAATTTATCCTGCATAGCACTTCCTACAAAATTCAAGAGATGCAAACCAGCATTTACTCCATTGTATGGCATCGCTGCATGTGCGGATACCCCCTCCATGGTTAAAACAGCTTGTTTTCCATCATAGGCAACACTGCCTTTTAACCCATTCGATTTTAGGTAAAAATCAAACATATCCATATAGGCATCGTTCCATTTATCCACGCATAAACTAGCTTTACCGATGACGATATTTGGACGTTCACCGGCATGCATGCTGGTTATACACGTTTGCACATCGCCTTTTAACCTAACATGCAAGCCGCCTTTTTCACCATAAATCACAGGAAAATCAGCATCGGGTGTAAAGCCCATAGTAGGTATTTCTCCATGTTGTGTATAATACTTCATGCATTCCATTCCCGTTTCTTCATTGCACCCTAAGATCAACATGATCTTGCGATCCAATTGGATACCTTTATCTTTTAACATCTTTAAGGCATAAAAACCCGCCATAGCAGGACCTTTATCATCCAAAGCCCCTCTGCCAAACAAATAGCCTTGTTCAATTTCTCCTCCATAAGGATCTTTGGTCCAGCCATCACCTAAAGGGACAATATCCAAATGTGCTAATACACCAACACTTTCCGTACCTTCACCATAGCTGATCACGCCAGCATAGCCATCATAATCCTTTACTTCAAAGCCTTCCTTACGTCCCAGCTCTAACATATAATCCAAAGCTTTGCGGCACCCTTCGCCAAAAGGAGCACCTGCTCGAGCACTTGCTTTATCTTCTATTGAAGCAATGGCAATCAAGCCTCTTAAATCACGAATAAAATCTTCTTTATATGTTTCCAATTCCTGTAACCAGTTCATGTTTTTCACCTCGCATATTATTTTATCATAAAGCGAATTGAATACCTACGCTTTTTTTCATAAATTTTCATTAAGATGACAAATTGGTTGTAACCTTTGCAGCCCCTTTTTTTGCTGCTTTGTACCTATCGTGTAAGAAATATCCATCCACAAAAAAAAGGACAAGTGTATAACACTGTCCTCACGTATTCACCTTATGATTCTACAGCCGGTGTTTCTTCTTTTTTTGTTTCAACCGTTTCTTCTGCAGGTACTTCATCTTTTTTCACAAGCTGTTTTTCTTCTTTTTTAGGTCTTGGCAATAATGCTTTCGCACTGACATTGACACGTCCGCGATCATCGATTTCCATCACCTTAACTTTTATGGTATCACCAATATTCAGCTTGTCTTCAACCTTTTCAACACGCTCATGACAAATCTTTGAGATATGCAATAAGCCATCTGTACCCGGGAACAGATTTACAAAGGCTCCGAATTTTTCAATACGTACAACCTTACCTTCGTAAATATCACCGACTTTTGCAACACGTACAATGTCACGGATCATATTCGCAGCTTTGGTAATAGCCTCTCGGTTCATATGATAGATGACCACATGTCCATCGTCTTCAATATCAATTTTGACCTCATCGCAAGCTTCGATGATCTTATTAATCATCTTACCATTAGGTCCAATGACTTCGCGAATCTTTTCTGGGTCAATATAGAATTGTTCGATCTTAGGTGCATATGTACCAACATCTTCACGTGGTTTATCAATAGCAGTCATCATATTTTCCAGAATCTGTGCACGCGCACCTTTGGCCTGTGACAAAGCTTCCCGGAAGACATCTTCTGTAATACCAGCAACTTTGATATCCATCTGCAGTGCTGTAATACCTTCACTTGTTCCCGCTACCTTAAAGTCCATATCGCCAAAATGATCTTCCATACCCTGAATATCGGTCAATACGGTATACTTCCCGCTATCCTCGTCCATGATCAAGCCCATTGCAATACCCGCAACAGGTGCCTTAATAGGAACTCCAGCAGCCATCAAAGACATTGTGCCGGCACAGATAGATGCCTGCGAACTAGAACCGTTTGATTCCAAAACTTCCGCTACTGTACGAATCGTATATGGGAATTCTTCTTCACTAGGCAATACCTGTGATAAAGCACGTTCTCCCAAAGCACCATGACCGATTTCACGACGGCCTGGATTGCCCATTCTTCCTGTTTCACCAACAGAATATGGTGGGAAATTGTAATGATGCATAAAACGTTTATATTCTACATCGGTAACATCATCAATGATCTGATTATCATTCATCGGACCTAACGTCGTTACCGATAATACCTGTGTTTCCCCACGTGTAAACAACGCACTGCCATGCACTCTTGGTAAAATATCAACCTGTGAATCCAATGGACGGATTTCATCAATCTTACGTCCATCTGGGCGTACTTTATCTTCAATGATCAAACGACGTACTTCATTTGCCTCAATGCCATGACAGATTTCTTTTACCTGCTTCAAAGCTTTGGCTTTTGCACTCTCTGATGCATATTCTTTTTCTTCAAAGCGAGCTAGCGCTGCTTCTGTTAATTCATCAATCTTACCATAGCGCTCCAATTTCTTTTCAATAGACACCGCTGCGCGAATATCGGCTTCAAAGTTTTCCCGTACTTCCTGATCAATTGCTTCATCTACAGTATACAGTGTTACTTCCATTTTCTCTTTACCGATAGCTGCCGCAATTTCTTCTTGGAAAGCAACTAATTTTTTAATATGTTCATGACCGAACATGATAGCTCCAAGCATAGCGTCTTCATCGACTTCTTTTGCTCCAGCCTCTACCATGTTTACAGCATATTTTGTACCGGCAACAGTCAAGTGAATATCACTTTTTTCTAATTGTTCCGGTGTTGGATTAATGACATATTCGCCATCTACACGTCCAACGATTACTCCGGCAATCGGACCATTGAAAGGAATATCCGATACACATAATGCCAAAGATGCTCCGAACATTGCAGTCATTTCCGGTGTGCATTCCTGATCAACAGAAAGCACCGTATTCACAACCTGTACCTCATTACGGAAACCTTCCGCAAATAAAGGACGAATCGGACGATCGATCATACGAGCCGTCAATGTTGCATGTTCACTAGGTCTTCCTTCTCTTCTTAAAAAGCCTCCGGGAATCTTACCAACAGAATATAGTTTCTCTTCAAATGAAACAGTCAATGGAAAGAAATCGATCCCTTCTTTTGCCTGTTTGCTGGCAGTAGCTGTTGATAAAACAACGGTGTCATTATATCTTACCAGAGCACTTCCTCCGGCCTGTTTTGCTACTTCTCCAGTTTCTACTGTGAGCACCCGCCCACAGAACTCTAAACGAAATGTTTGTTTAGCCACGTTTTTCACCTCTTAATTTTTCTATCTTTTAAATGATATCATAAATTAAACACTTAGGAAAGAAAAAAAGCCGCAAATTCATGCGACTTTCTGTTTCCTTTACAAATAAATTACTTACGCAGTCCTAAGCGAGCGATCAGTTCTTTGTAACGGTTCAGGTCTTTGTTCTTTAAGTATGTTAATAAGTTTCTACGACGACCTACCATTTTCATCAAACCTCTTTGAGAATGGTAATCGTGCTTATGTTCTTTGAAGTGTTCTGTCAGCTGATTGATTCTAGCTGTTAATACAGCGATCTGAACTTCTGGAGAACCTGTATCCCCTTCAAATCTTGCATACTCTTTCATGATTGCCTGTTTTTCGCTTTTTAATAACATGTTATTTCCTCCTGTATTTTCATAATGTTTCATACTGAGTGAGCCGTCGAGGAATACACGTGCAGACCAAGTATAAAACCTTGTTAATAATAGCATACTCCCTACCGTATCGCAAGTGTTTTTCAATATTTTTGCACTTCATTTTATACGTCATTGCATTATTTCTTTGCTCTTTGCAAGCATTTTAATATCCTTTTCTGTATTATCTCTTACCTAAAGTAAAAAACGCTTGATTTTCATGCATATCTTATTTATCCATGTGCTTTATCATCACCTAAAAACTCTACCAACACATCATTCAATAGATGAAAGCCTCTTTCACTTGCCCAAATTTTCTCTTCATCTACTAAAAGCAAGCCTTTCTCTTTTTGTTTTTCGATTATTGACCCATATACTTCGCTGATATCCTTTCCAAAACGCTCAAAAAAAGCTTGTCGGGAAATACCCTGTTTCATTCGTAACGACATCATGATCATCTCAAACATCTGAGCCTTCGTATCTAGCTTTTCATATACTGAAGATGCCCCTTGTTGCAGATAGGTTTCTAAATTGCTTGTGTTTTCATAGCGACCTCGCTTGTCTTTTCCACTAGCTCCACAGCCAATGCCATAAAAATCTTCATATCGCCAGTAAACTTGATTATGTAAAGAGGCATACTTGGGCTTTGCAAAATTGCTGATTTCATATTGTTGAAAACCATATTGTTGTAACAAGGTTATCGCAAGATCATACATATCCGCCTCTATATCCTCATCAATATTCTGTATACCTTGACGACCAAATTCCGAATGAGGTTCTATTGTCAGTCCATACAAAGAAATATGCTGAATGGGAAAGGATGATACGATGGTATGTAAATCTTCCTCCCACATAGCCAAGCTTTGCTTAGGTAAACCATAGATCATGTCAATAGAAATATTATGAATACCATGTGCATGAATACGTTTTATACAAGCAAGGACATCTTCGCTCGTATGATGACGATGCATCTGATTCAGCAAAGATGGTTGCAAGCTTTGCACTCCCAGAGAAATACGATTCACGCCATAACGCTGACATATATCTAACTTTTCATCCGTTAAGGATTCAACATTGGCCTCGATCGTATATTCGTTTACTTCTTTTGTATAAGGAACTAGTAAGGATAATAGTGTTTCCAGTTGTTGCGGCTGTAATGCACTCGGTGTCCCACCACCAATATACATCGTCGTTAGCGGTGATAACTTTTTTATCGTCAATTCCTTTGCTATCGCCGCCAACCATTTTTCGGCAAGCCCAACATGATAACGGCATCGAAAAAAATCACAATAGGCGCAGATATCCTGACAAAATGGCACATGTAAATAAGCAGCTTTGCACATAAGGTTCCTCCTTAAAAAGCAATTAATAGGTCAACATCGTTAATTTCAAATGTTCACTCACATAATGAATGATCTGTGAGCAGGTTGGCTTGGTATTATAGACGCAGATTAATTCCGGACAATGACGATACGCATAGGCAATCGCTGTACGCATACATTTTTCAACACGTATTTGGGTCGTAGCATGAACTTTTGCCACCATAGCGTATAAGGTCCCCATCTTTAACTGTAACGGATCTTCCTGCTGTGAAAATAAAATCGCAGCGGTACGTAAATAATTATAGCCTTTTAAGTGCGCCGGCAGGCCAAGTTCTTCCAGGATCCTGCCAGCCACACTTTCCGAGGTCCAGTTGCCATTTTCCACAAGCTTATGATAGCGATTCTTGCTATGGATGGCTTCCATCAATTCATGAGGATTATAAGGTTTTGCTAAAAAAGTATGTAGATCATATTGTGCCATAAGTTGAAAAACATCGCTATCCATTTCATCAAACATCATGATAATTTGCAAATTCACTAACGCTTCGCTCAGCGCAATTTCTTCTAATAAATATTTCGCCTTTTGCTGGTCGATGGCATAACGCATGATAAAAATATCTGCATCTTGTTGTATGAGTTCTGTGGCAGACTGTGGAATGGATGTGGTAATACCAACGATTTTAAGATCTTGTTCCTCCATGCTCATATCCATAACTTGTTTCAGCAATACAATGTCATCCAGACAAACATACACTCTTGCCATTGTTTTATTCCCCTTTATCAGCTGTTTATATAATACACAAATTTACGACCGACTTTTTCTTTGGTATACCAACCTAAAGCTGCCAAGCCATCCATAGAAGTGCGGGCTGTTTCATAACATACATCATGTTCTTGCATACATTGGGCAATCGTATAATAATGATGTGCTTCATGATGCTTTGCATAAAAGGCGGCCTGTATCAAGGACATTGCCGGACATACTTCTTGTAAAGTTTGAGCATCATAGGTAAGAAATTGCCGGCTTTTCCGTTTTAATGATACCATTCTGTTTGAAATTTGCAACTGTAAATCTTCAAGAAACCTTAGCAGCGCATAGGTCAAATCGTGTTCCTGATGTTCGATCAGTATATCACGATATAGCGATTGCAATAATTCCCCATCTCCTAAACCACAAAGTCCTTCACAACGCAACATGAGTTCAGCTGCTCGTAAAAGCGATTCCTTATGTTCTTGCAAGAGAAAAAATAAACGTAATATCACATGGATAGATGTATTACAGATCAGCTGTACATACATTTGAGGAATCGCTATATGAAAGCATTTCACTGTTTCTGATATATCACAGGGCCATTGCTGCTCGATATAAAAGCGCTGTGCCTGTGTTAATGTAGATGAATGTGTTGGTTTCTTATGCCGTTGTTGATATTGCAGAAGTAGCCTTTCACAAAAGGAAAGCTTTTGTATTACATATGGGTTTAAGGTAACATAGTATGGTTTTTCTTTATATGGTGTAAAACGAAAGATTCGTCGATATTCTTGAATTTGTTGCCATACGCTTTCCAATACGACGCCTGATAATTCTTTCCTTAATTCCTCTTTCTTGATATATTGATCTTCACTATATGTCCTTGTTGTTTCAAACATACCATCACTCTCCAAGGCAATAGTGTAGCATGTTTTTACAGGAATCCTCAAAGTTTCGACAAAACTAGCGAAAAACAGACCTTTTACAGCCTGTTTTTCTTATCTTCCTCGTATTATGTATACGCATAAGTGATATGTTAGCTTATTTTAAGATTCATCATCCATAGATAGAACCGCCATAAATGCTTCCTGTGGAACCTCCACACTGCCTACCGCCTTCATCCGTTTCTTTCCTTCTTTTTGTTTCTCTAATAATTTTTTCTTACGGGAAATATCCCCACCATAACATTTAGCCAAGACATTTTTGCGTAAAGATTTAATATCTGCACGAGCAATGATTTTCCCATTGATTGCTGCCTGAATAGGAATTTCAAATTGCTGTTTAGGAATCAATTTCTTTAATTTTTCACAAATAGCTCTTCCTCTTGGATATGCAAACTCCCGATGCACAATGCTGCTTAAGGCATCGACAACTTCTCCATTTAACAAAATATCCATCTTCGCTAACTTATTGGGCTGATAACCGATTAATTCATAATCAAAGGATGCATAGCCCTTCGTACAAGATTTCAGTTTATCAAAGAAATCATAAACAATTTCTCCTAAAGGTAATTCATAAATCAGATTCATTCTCGTATCATCAATATACACCATATCCGTATAATTGCCACGCTTGCGCTGACACAGTTCCATGATTGCCCCGACATATTCTTTTGGTGTCATGATGCTGGCTTTGACAAACGGCTCTTCAATATGGTCAATTTTCTGCACATCAGGTAACAGGCTTGGATTATCAATAGCAAGCATGCTGCCATCTGTCAGATAAGCATGATAGACAACTGAAGGTGCGGTTGCAATCAGATCAATATGATATTCACGCTCAATGCGTTCTTGGACAACATCCATATGTAGTAAACCCAAGAAACCACAACGAAAACCAAAACCTAAAGCCTGTGAAGTTTCCGCTTCAAATTGCAAAGAAGCATCATTTAATTGTAATTTTTCCAAAGCATCACGAAGATCATTATATTTTGCCGAATCAATCGGATATAAACCACAATATACCATAGGGTTCATTTCCCGATATCCATGCAGTGGTGCACTAGCAGGATATTCGACATTGGTTATGGTATCACCGACACGCACATCTTGAATGGATTTGATTGACGCACATAACCAACCAACTTCTCCACATTCCAAACTGTCTTTCTTGACCTCTTTCGGTGTACGTACACCACATTCCAACACTTCATACTCTGCATCACTCGCCATAAAACGCACCTTATCACCAACGCGAATACGACCTTCCTTTACCCGCACAAAGGCAATGACACCACGATAGGCATCATAAACAGAATCAAATACCAAGGCCTGTAAAGGCGCATTAGGATCACCCTTTGGTGCCGGTACATTGGCTACGATATCTTCTAACACATCACGTATATGCAAGCCATTTTTAGCTGAGATCAATGGTGCACAAGAAGCATCCAAACCAATCACATCTTCAATTTCTTTTTTAACGACATCCGGTTGTGCACTAGGTAAATCTATCTTGTTGATGACAGGTAAAATTTCTAAGTCATTATCCAATGCTAAATACACATTTGCCAGTGTCTGTGCCTCAATTCCCTGAGCCGCATCTACGACTAAAACAGCACCTTCGCAAGCTGCTAAAGAACGAGATACTTCATAAGTAAAATCGACATGACCTGGTGTATCAATCAAATGAAAAATATAAGTCTTTCCGTTTAATGCTGTATATTGCAGCTGTACGGCATTTAGTTTAATGGTGATGCCACGTTCACGTTCCAGATCCATCGTATCCAACAGCTGTTCTTTCATTTCTCTTTGCTCAACGGTTTCCGTCAATTCCAAAATACGATCCGCAAGCGTTGATTTTCCATGATCAATGTGGGCGATGATGGAAAAATTACGTATATATTTTTGTTCCACAGGTATCACTCCTAACAACACAGACCTAATTATAACAGAGTTTTAATGGGATGCAAACAGAAATTGTGCAGGCGTTCTTGACGAAAGCGCACAGGCAGTGCTATAGTTATGTTTGTAAAGGATGAGAGAGCATCTCTTACACGAAAAAGAGCCATCTAGTTTGTATGCAGATAGCTCTTTTTTTCTTATTCTAGCAGATGCCTATAATACTCATACAAAGAACTTCCATCCATCATGAATCGATTGATCTATCTTTATACATCACGCACAGGATGAATACATACCCCCTTTGACGAGGCAATGATACATAGATTGTCTTCATCATGGAAGTAACCGGTTTGGACGATAGCAGCAAAAGACATAAGAAAGGTATGTGCCTGTGCCAACGTTACTTGCTTCGGCACGAAAACATCAAGAATATAATGCTGATTATCTGTCAGAAAAGGTTGTGTTTCGGCCATACGCAAACTCGTTTTATAACCATGTTCGTTAAGCATATGGCGCGTATGAGCAAGTGTAAAAGGCAGAACCTCAACTGGCAAAGCATAACAATGACAGTCATCAACCAGTTTTTCATCGTCGCAAATCCAAATCGTCTTATCGGCCCATTGAAATAACATTTTTTCTCTAACCAAAGCTCCACCACCGCCTTTGATGATATCGCCATGATGATTCAAGACATCAAAGCTGTCTACATAAACATCTAATGTTTGTACATACGTATCTGCCAGCAAAGGGATCTGATATTGCTTCGCCCATTGCTGCGTACATAGCGAGCTTGCCATTGCCCGAATTTGTAATCCTTTGGCACATCGTTGTTGCAATGCTTGTAAAAAGTAATTAACTGTTGTTCCACTTCCTAAGCCGATATGCATGCCATCTTTTAGATACGCTATAGCCGCTAGCGCTGCCTGTTTTTTCTTTTCTTCCTTTGTCATAAGATTATTCTCCTTGCGGCTGCATAGTGAAGAGTTCATAACTTGCTTGAGGTCCTTCACTGCCAGATGGATAGATATATACAGGAAGCTGCGCGTTTTCATAACGCTCTTTCAATGCATCGACATAGGCCCAGCTTGTTTCAATTTGATCCCAGCTGGAAAACCAGGATGTATCTGCATGCCAAACTGCCTGCAATAAGCGTTCATATGCTTCTGGTGTATTGATGCGATGAATATCGCTACAACTTTGACAAAAATCCATACTCACTGGCAAAATTTCTTCACTGTTCCCTGGCTTTTTAATGTTAAAACGTACATAAACTCCTTCGGTCGGCTGAATCTTGATGATTAATACATTTGGTTCCACATTAGGAAATGGAGCCTTAAAGGTAATGACAACTTCCATTTCTCGTTTATTCAGTTTCTTACCGGTACGAATCAGAAACGGTGTGTTTTGCCAACGTTCATTATCAATATATAAACGCAATGCCGCAAACGTTTCAGTCGTGGAATCATGTGCGACATGAGCTTCTTTTTGGTAACCAAAATATTGACCTAGTACCATAGTATCCTGTATATTCAGCTGATCTACGGGACGTAGTTGTTGTAGAAGCGTAAGCTGCTTCTCATGCAAATCTTCTTGGGTAAAGGCTTCTAAAGGTTCCATGGCGAGGATACTGAGAATTTGAAACAAATGATTTTGAACCATGTCTTTTAATGCTCCGCTTTGATCATAATAGGTACCACGCGTTTCTACTCCGACTTCCTCCATAGCAGATATTTGTACATGAGCAATACATTCATGATTCCAAACATTAGCAAATAATGGATTCAAAAAACGAATCGTTTGAATGTTACGCACCATTTCTTTGCCTAGATAATGGTCAATATGATAAATATGACTTGCCTTGAAGAACGATTCCAATTGTTCATTTAAGCGTTTGGCACTCTTGCGATCTTCTCCAAAAGGCTTTTCTATGACCACTCTGCCTTGTTTTGCATGCGGCACACGAAGCAATCCTTGGGCAATCGTTGAAAAGAATCGAGGAGCGACAGCAAAGTAGAAAATATGCTGTGTATCCTGATGTTGTTTGTAGAAGGCAGCCAGTGTATCATAAGCCTCCTCTTTCGTAAAATCCATACATACATAAGATATCTTTTCACAAAACGATTGAAAAAGGGTTTCACGATATGGCAATCGCGCAAATTGCATTACCCAGTCTTTTATGATCGTACAATACTGTTCATGATCATAGGGTCGTCTGCCAAGCACAACAATCTTCGCATGCTGAAAAGCTTGATTGGCATATAAATTATAAAAAGCCGGTAATAATTTGCGATACGCTAAATCCCCAGTGCCTCCAAAAATCGTAAACGTGACTTGTTCATTCATGATCTCTCCTCCATTCATGATGAAAACTTCCTGACATATCACATCTTTCGAATGTATGTGCGCCAAAATAATCACGCTGCGCCTGAATCAGATTGGCACCGCTATGAGATGAGCGAAACATATCCAAGTAACTGACAGCATTTGCCATCGCCGGAATTGCCAGACCCTGTGTGATTGACATGGCTACCATATCACGCAAAGCTTGCTGATGTGTCTGCAATTGTTTGGCAAAGAAAGGATCAAATAGAAGGTGCGATGCTGGATTCTCTTTAGTAAAGGCCTGTTGAATATCGTTCAAAAAACGTGCCTGAATAATACAGCCAGCCCGGAAAATAGCGGCTATCTCACCTAATGCCAGCTGCCAATCATATTGTGAAGAAGCATGTGCTAACAAAGCAAACCCCTGTGCATAGGCAAGTATCTTTCCTGCATATAACGCCTGGCGTACAGTTTCTACAAATGCATCATTTTTTCTTTGCAAAGGTTTTCTGTCGGGATAAAGGATTTGCGCTTGATGACGCTGTGCTAACAAATTTGACATGACACGAGCATTACAGGAAGCCGTAATCATGGAAACATCCACTCCCTGTTTCAATGCTTCTATGCTTGTCCAGCGTCCAGTCCCTTTCTGTGCAGCACTATCTACAATAACATCTAGCAAATCCTGAGAGGAACGATCATCTGAAGCAAGAAAAATATCTGCTGTTATACGGATAAGAAAGCTCTCTAATTCGTCGGCATTCCATTCTTTAAAAATTTTTGCGATTTCCGTATTTGTATAGCCACCTATATATTTTAATTGTAAATACGCTTCACTGATCAATTGCATATCAGCATATTCAATTCCATTGTGGACCATTTTCACATAATGTCCTGCTCCATTTTCTCCTATATACGTACAACACGGCTTCCCATCACTTGCCTTAGCCGCTATTGTTTCTAAGATAGGGCGTATTTTATCATAGGCCTGCTTATTTCCACCGGGCATAATACTAGGGCCAAAGCGGGCACCTTCTTCACCGCCGGATACACCTACTCCAAAATAATGCAAACCATTTTTGCGTAATGCTTGTTCTCTTCGTATCGTATCCTCAAAAAATGAATTACCACCATCTAAAATGATATCCCCTTCCTCTAATAAATCCACTAACTGTTCTATCACCATATCCACTGCTTTACCGGCCTTTACCATCAGCATTACTTTCCTTGGCTTTTTCAGTGCCGCAACACAATCTTTTAATTCCTTATAAATGTGTATATGAGGATGAGGGTGGTTTTTAGCCATCTGCTCACTAACCGCATAACTACGATTATACGCAGCCACAGCAAAGCCGTGATCTGCCATATTCAACGCTAAACTTCTTCCCATGACGGCTAAGCCGATCACAGCGATATCCTGTTGTTTCATTTAACTTTCCTCCTGTTCAAATACGATACAAACACCTTCCTGTACATGTAATTTTGCACGTAATGGCTGTATTAAACCGCTTTTTTCATCTCTTTCAAAAACACGGATGTCATGACTGAAACGATGTATGACAAAGACAAAACGTCCATCCTTTGACAGTTGCATATCACGAGGATGATCTCCCATAGTCGATAAACGTTGAACGATACGTTTCGCTTTTCTGTCGAATACGATGATCTGGTTGACTTCTCGTAAAGTGATATACAAGAATTTTTCCCGTGCATCTATACGTATAGCGGCAGCTGCTGCTTTTTGATTTTGTGTATCCCAAAGTTTCTGGACAACTTGCACATTCCCTTGCATCTTTTCATTCATATGACACATAAATAACTCATTGCTTAATTCACTGACGACATACAAGTACTTATTCTTGGTAAAGACGCCATGCCGCGGTCCACTATGCGCAGGGAAAGGCAAAATGTGAACACAGGCAAAATCTTTTCGACGATCAAACACATATATGGCATCCAATAATAAACATGGCACAAGCAGATAATTTTCCTGTAATAAAACCTGATGACACCCTGCTGCTTCTTGAATATAAATACGTTTGATCAAAGGCAGATCTTGAACCTTTTTATAAACTGATATCGTACCTTCATGATAATTAGCTGTATAAATATAGCTATCATCCTGCGTAATAAAACACGATGTTTTGGTTTCACTCAAATGTGTCATTGTTTTATCGCAAGAAATGTCCCATAAAGTGATTCCCGCAGCATTTCTACGACATACCGCTGCCAATTTCTTGTTAACATAAGAGAGATATTTGGCATCTTCAAAGCCAGGAAGCTCTTTGCGCTTTGTGAATTGCTTCGTAGTCTCATCAAAGCAAAACTGTATCAGACATTGGCTTTGTTCACTGGCATAGCTTCCTGCATAACCTTTGATCATCTTACACACTCCTTTCTGTAGTGACTTTACTTTTTAAAGTATCTATCTATATCCTATCATAGTGTCACCACATACACTATTCATATGCTCTGGAAACCTTTACCAGCATCGCATAAAAAAAGATTTCCACTCAAACACAATTGTTGTGCTGAATCGAAATCAATGAATCTTATTATTCGCAGATACAACCGATAAGCTGTTTCCCCATTCCATTATAGAAGGATTTGGCATCTACTTTGGCTTTCCCTTCCATTTGAATCCTATCGACCAGAATATATCCATCTTTTGCCGCAATCGCATAACCATGTTCTAGCCAGCCAATGATTTCACCTGGTGTATAGGAATGGTCACAACGCATCATGCGCACTTTATGAAATTTTATCTTTTTCCCCTTCACAATCGCATTTCCTACTGGGAAAGGTATTAACCCACGTATATGATCGTATACCTTTTGGACATCCTCTTGAAAATTGATGTGCTCTTCTTCTTTTTGAATCGTATATGCAAATGTTGCCTCTTCTTCCTTTTGTTCTACAAAGATGGCACTGCCATCAATAATTTTCGGTATACTTTCACTTAATAAATCAGCACCGGCAACAGCAAGTTTCTCATATAAATCACCGGTCGTATCCTCTTGTGTAATCGCAACACGACACTGTGCCATAACCGCACCGGCATCCATTTTCTTCACCATCCGCATAATCGACATGCCACTTTCCTTATCACCTTCTATAATAGCTTTATGAATAGGAGCTCCCCCACGCCATTTTGGCAATAAAGAAGCATGTACATTTATGCTGCCATAAGTTGGGGCATCCAGTAACACTTGAGGAATAAACTGTCCATACGCACATGTAACAATCAGATCCATATCTAGTTTTAATAATTCTTGATATTCTGAACGAATAGACAATGGCTGATAAATCGGCAAATGGTTGGCAAGTGCACATTGTTTGACCTCTGACATTTTTAACTGCTGTTTTCTTCCGGCTTTTTTATCCGGTTGGGTAACAACTCCAATGACATCATAACCATCTTTTAATAAACGCTTTAACATCACTTGCGCAATGTCCGGTGTTCCCATAAATAAGATTTTTATCATTAACATCACCTCTGCTGTGGGTATTATAGCATGTTTTCAGTTACGTTTCATCTAATTTAGTAAGGAGTCAAACAAAGACGAAAGCACTTCCACTCCACCATGCAACGTATCAACGACAAAAGCACTGCCATACTTCGCCATGCGACTTGCTTTATTATCTTCCTTATCTTGTAAATGTACCTTCGTATTTTTAGGAGTAATCCTTTTATGCTGTGCTATAGTATCCTCAAAAGCTTCAACCTCTGCCTCGATGGAAGGAACTTTTTCATCCTGTTTTTGGACATAGCCTCCTAAGCCTACTAGTATGAGAATCAATATCGCATCCGCTAAAAACCGTTTCATGTTACCATCCCTTCTTCATTAGCTCATCAATACCCTGTGCAACAATACCTAAAGTGTTTTTTACTTCTTCAAATGTATTATAATCACTTCCACATTCCATTAACACGATACCTTTATGGACATATTGATTATAGTAAGCCTCTTGTCTGGTCATGACATGCTTCATAATACCATTTTTCCGCTTGTTGACCATGTCGGTTAGTGTCGTCGATATTTTGGTAGCGCTCTTTACATTCGAAGAACTGCCAGCCACGACCATCATTGCCTTTGCATACGTCTTATTGCCAATCTTGATATAGCTATACGCTCTTGGAACACTATCACGATGTAGATCAATGCATAAATCAAAACCACCATAATTCACCAATGCATCATTAAGATATTTATTGGATACGGTATATAGATCATTATAGGTTAACCCATGCGTATTACAATATGCATTAAAATCATTTGTTTCCAAAACAACCTTATATCCCTTTTTTTCTAAATGTCCTGCTAGGATCACAGCTGCATCCATGACTGTTTTACCACCTTGATACTTTTCATCCTGATGGGTATTGTAGATGTATATTTTCTTACCATTTGAAGGGACATTTTGTTTTTTATCCGTAGATGCATCCGAACTATTTTCCTTTTTTTCCTGTTTATTGTCACCAGGTACGATCATAGGATCCTCAAGTGTTGTTTCAACTTTAATTTCATCTTTGGGCAACGTCAAATTCTCGTTATAACTCCAAACATTGAGCTGTTTTTTTAACGAAATATCTTGTGCAACCACCTGTTGATGATAGATCAGATTATGCATGAAATCCTGCGAGTTTTCAAAACAATTTAACAAGCCATCATAAAACGGTGTCACATAAAGAAAGAGAACTAGCATTGCCAGTTTGACTATGATCTTGGCTGTATTTTTCATAAAAAGCACTCCCTTCTCTATACTTTATGAGAAGAAAGTGCGTATCATGTTGGGAAACCATCTTCTAATTTCGACAGTATTTGCTTATAGCTTTAAAAAATCAGGGTGAAGAAAACGATTTAAACTTTGTGATACAATATAGATCAAATGTTTTAATTCATCATCCATTGATTTTGGGGTGACAACAAGATCTAAATGTTTATTGCCATAAACACTTTCCAATATTGCTTCTCGATTAATTTCCGCTTGATCAAGAGCTTCGTTTAAGATTGCCCCGATACTTGTAACGGTGGCAACTCCAATAGCAATCACTGGCACATGTAAGGAATCTTCATTCAATGCCATGCGATGATTGCCAACACCACTTCCCGGTTGGATCCCGGTATTGTTAATTTGAATGACGCGATTGATACGGTTTAAGTTCCGCGTAGCTAACGCATCGATTGCGATCACCAAATCTGGTTTGTATAAAGCTGTCACACTTTGAACGATCGATAATGACTCCAATCCGGTCTGCCCCATGACTCCTGGCTGCAGCACTGCTACATTACGCGTTCCTTTCAACATTCGCGACGATTGTTGTGCATAAAGATGTGCTGTCACCAGAATTTCATTCGCTACTCCAGGGCCTAAAGCATCACTGGTAATAAAACGATTTCCTAAACCAACAACGAGTATCTTCTTCATCTTGATGTTCATATTGGCACTCATATGTTGTAAGTTTTCCAAAATAGCATCCACCATTTGCTCTCTTATATCGTGATCATACAAATCCTTACATTCAATGGAAACATAATCACCTTTCGCTTTTCCTAATTCATTTTCATCCAGCAATACTTTGATATAATTGCTTTTGATATTGGCATTTTGTTTTTCAATATGTTCATACGTTTTCGATCGGATATCGGCGCTCAATATCTCATCGGCAAAATCGCTACGTATCTGATAACTTTTGCCCATATTCATCACCTCTACCATAGTATGGAAATTTTTATCGTCCTTATTGCTTTTTTAAATTCTTTTTGTTATAATTTACTGGCAATTAGAATTTAGGAGGTGCAATATGCCACAGATCCAGTCTCAGAAAAAACGTGTAAAAACTAATAACAAGAGAAACCTGGCTGTTAACGCTCAGAAATCAGCTCTGAAAACAGCTATCAAAAACGTTCTGTCTGCTGTTGAAGCAAACGACAAGGAAGCTGCAGTTGCTGCCCTGAACACAGCAAACTCTAAGTTAGATAAAGCAGTTGCCAAGGGAATCCAGCACAGAAACTATGCCGTTAGACAGAAATCACGTTTAGCTAAAGCAGTTAACTCCATTGCTGCATAATGTCGATCGTAAGATCGATTTTTTTTATTCTCGAAAAAGAGTTGTACTTTTGCTATCCAGTTTAGTAAAATAGAACTAATGAGGTATGATAAAATCTCATTTAAGAGGAAAGCAATCAGTGAACTCACATCTTCATCTTTTATAAATGATATCAACCGTTATCAACCGCGGTGAGAAAGGTTGATAGAAAGGAAATGTATATTGTAAGTATGACTGCTTTGATGCGTTATGTACAATATATCAAGTGAACGTATATGAAAAAATTAGGCGTCCTATTGTTGTGTGCGGGTTTATTACTAAGTGGGTGTTCATCAGCTGTTAAAGAGCCAATAGCTGCAACAGCTGAAACCATGAAGATGTATCAATGTGGCAGAGATCATCTGGATAAGAAAATACAACCTTCTTATGATGCTGTCTTACAAGGATATAAAAATTTAGATAAAGAAATTATCTTAAAAAATGTTACGATTTCTGACGTGAATGATATTCATGCAGCTATTAAGATGGATCATCCTGAACTTTATTATCTTGAAGACAGTTTTGATTATGTAACAGATAAAAACGAATATGAAAGCAAAGCTACGTATTTATTCTTAAAACCAAGTTATCGTATGATCAAAAGTGAAATCGAAAGTCGTGATAAAGAAATCAAGCAAGTAACAGAAAAAATAATCAATACTGCAAAAAAGAAAAAAAGCGATTATGAAAAAGTAAAATATGTATATGATTATTTAATCGATCATACCTCCTATGATGAAAAAGCCAAAGAGAATCAGAATATATTAAGCACCTTTCTTGAACATAAAACGGTTTGTGCCGGTTATGCAAAAGGTATGCAATATTTATTGAATCAGATAGGTGTTCCCTGCACGTATATCACCGGTTTTACACGACCGGACAAAAGAGATGTATCCCATGCATGGAACATGGTAAAAATGGATGGCAATTACTATTATATGGATGTTACCAATGGGGATATGTTAAATAATACAAAAGAATCACGATATATGTATTTTGCTATGACCAAGAAACAGATTCTTGCGGAAAATCGACCATTCACAGATGATTATATGGAAGACACACCTTCCCGCAAAGATTCTTACTTCATGAAAGAAGGAGCTTATTTCACTTCTTGTGATAAGCAGCAGATGACAAAGCTTATCCAAAAAAGTGCAAACAAAGGATATCGTTTGGTTTTCCAATGTTCCAGCAAAGCATTAGGTGAACAACTCGATCAGATGCTGACAGCGAATAACTTTATTTTTAATATGACTGGATATGATTATTATGCTTATTATCGTTACGAAGATACCAACACTTATATTTATGTACCAGATCATCAAAAGCTTTAATCCTTCTATTACACATTCATGATAACACGCATATGAAAAAGGTCCCTACACGCACCGTTTGATGAAACATTGGTGGTTGAAGAGGACCTTTTTTTATGTGATTAGAGAACAACGCACAATACTAGCAATAGAAATCAAAATAAGCGAACTATATCATTCCAGGTTGCTAGCACCATGATACCAACGATCATTAATAAACCAGCCATCATGATAACCGACTGCATACGCTCACTCAATTTTTTCCCTATCAGTGTCTCGATCAGAATGATGAATATACGTCCACCATCTAAAATGGGAATCGGAATCAAATTGACAATACCTACATTTACTGATAATAAAGCAATTAAGGCTAAGGTTGATAATAAACCATCCTGTGTTGTCTGTGCCGTAATCTGGAAGATTCCGACCGGACCACTCAGATTATTTAAACCGACGCCACGAACAAGCTTTCCCAAGGAATCCATAATACTGGTAACAGAGCTAACCATCCGCTGCGTTCCATATGGAATAGCTTCCCAGAAAGAAATTTCTTTAGCGGCACTTTGCGGATAGCCAATACCTAAAATATATAAGTTTTCATCTTTATGAAAGGCGGCTGTTCCTTGTAGGGTTACCTGCTTTCCATCCCGTAGGACGGTATAGGTAATTTCTCCTGGATAATATTGCAAAAACTCCATGATTTCACGTGTAGAATCAGGTGTTAATGTTTCCTTTTTACTTTTGTTTTCTAAACGGATGATTTCATCCCCTACGTGAAAACCGGCTTTCTGTGCAGGTGAATTTTCTACAACACTTGCCACGATTGGCTTTGGCGGTACACTTACACTACCCTGACATGCAGTGATACCGATAAAGATCAGCCATGCCAACAAAACATTCATAAAGGCTCCGGCAGCCATCACGATGACCTGTTTCCAAGGCTTAATTCCATTTAAGGTTCGCTCAAAAGGAATATCTAATTCATCTTTTTCATCACTTTCTTCATCTTCTCCAGCCATGGCCACAAACCCACCGATAGGCAAAGCACGAATAGACCAAGCAGTTTCTCCTTTCTGCTTCTGCCACAGCAAAGGACCCATACCAATCGAAAATTCTTTACAATATACACCAAACTTCTTAGCCGCTAGCAAATGTCCAAACTCATGAACAATGACAATTGCGCCTAGAATTAATACAAACCACAATAAATTTACAATACCACTCATTCCATAGCCCCTTTCCACATATCTTTTACAAACCGTCTGGCGGCTGCATCACTTTCTATAATATCTTGCAATGTTGGTTCAGCAATAAAACGTACACCTTCCACTGCCTTAATTACGGATGTTTCAATATCCAAAAAGGCAATTTTCTTATTTAAGAAAAGACGAACGGCCTCTTCATCTGCAGCATTCATAATAGCACCAAGATTCCCACCTTTTTTGCCTACTTCAAATGCCAATTTTAATAAAGGATATCGTTCCATGCTTGCCGGTTCAAAATGCAAGGTAGCAAATTTGCCAAAATCGAATGGTTCATCATTATACATCTTCAAACGTTGCGGATAAGAAAGGGCATATTGAATTGGCAGACGCATATCCGCTGTTCCTATTTGCGCAATAATTGCATGATCCTGAAACTGAACCATTGAATGAATGGCACTTTCGCGATGAATGAGTACATCGATTTTTTCATAAGGGATATCAAACAAATAATGTGCTTCTATCACTTCAAAGCCTTTATTCATCATGGTAGCAGAATCAATCGTGATTCTTCCACCCATATTCCAGTTTGGATGATGCAAAGCTGCTTCTACACTGACGTCTTGCAACTGCTCACGCGTCAGATCACGGAAACTGCCTCCACTAGCAGTGATGATCAACTTATCAATACTATCATGTGTATTGCCTTGTAAACATTGGAAAATGGCAGAATGTTCTGAGTCAATCGGATATAGAGGAACCTGATGTTTCGCTAATGCCGCTTTCACTAGCGGTCCTCCTGCTACCAAGCTTTCTTTATTCGCCAATGCGATAACCTTATGATTTGCGATTGCTGTTAAAGCCGGCAACAATCCACGAAAACCAACTACAGCATCCACAAAAATATCATATTCTGCTAAACCGGCTAACGCTTGCAGACCTTCATCGCCGCTGTACCATTGTTTATCTGGATATTCTAGTCGTAAGACTTCTTTTACTTGTTCATCTGCTACACAAACATGTTGAATCGATGGTATCTTCGCTAACAGCATTTTTAATTTCTCGATATTTTTACCGACGCTTACCGCCACAATGGAAAATTCATCCTTGTGATGCAATACGACATCTATCGTTTGGGAACCAATGGAACCACTTGCTCCTAATAAAACAATTCTCTTCATAATGTTAACACCACCAGTATTAAGTCAAAACAAATAAAATTAAAGACCAAGGAATCTACTCTATCTAATACACCGCCATGCCCTGGTAACAAATCAGAAAAATCCTTAATCCCAAAATTACGCTTGATCGCGCTGAAAGCTAAATCACCGATTTGTCCGGTAATCGTCAATATCAAACTCGCTGCTAAGATTTGTGGCAAAGTCATCGTATCAATTAAAAAGTATGCGAGGGCAAAAGATAAGGCAGCCCCCAATAACCATCCCCCAAAGGCACCTTCCCAAGTCTTTTTAGGAGAGATACGAGGGTTCATTTTATGCTTCCCTAAAAATCTACCACAGAAATATGCACCGGTATCACAGCCATAAGTGGCGACAATGATATACCAGACATATAACGGGTTGCGATCGTATATATGCAAAAAACCTCTAGCAATTATAAAGAAAAAAGTTATATAGGCGATACATAAAAATCCATCTTTCGCATGAAAGCGTTCAGTAAAAACAGGAAGGGATAAAAAGCAAAGGACAAAGATTCCTAACAAAGGAAATAATAAGGCATCTTTTTTGATAAACGTTAATGCAAATACACAGGCGATTGCCAAAGGTTTTATCAGCAAGGGCCATGTTTCGTCCTTCTGCTCACGTAGTGCCATCAATTCCAAACCACCCGCAACAATGATAAATGATAATAAGGCATATAATAATACACCACCAAACACCAAAGGAGGAATGACACAAGCGATGATAAGAAAAGCTGTTATGATTCGCGTTTTCATACTCATAAACCTCCAAAGCGGCGATTGCGATGTGTATATTCATCAATCGCTTCTACTAGACAGTCACGGTCAAAATCCGGCCACGTAACTGGTGTGAAAATCAATTCGGCATAAGCTAGTTGCCATAACAGAAAATTAGATATGCGAAGTTCCCCACTTGTACGAATCATTAGATCAAGTTCTGGCATACCTTCACTCATCATATAATGACCAAACGCTTCTTCATCAATTGCGGCATCAGCTATACCACGTACTACATCAGCCGCATAACGTTGTGCCGCCAAGGTGATTTCTCTTCTTCCGCCATAATTTACGGCAAGACATAAAATAAGTCCGGTATTATCTTTTGTTTGTTCCACTGCCGTAGTAATAACAGAACGTGTCTCGTTAGGAAAACGCTCAATTTCACCTAAAAAGGTAACGCGAATATTGTTTTTCTTTAACTCTGCTAAATAGCGTTGAAAGAAAAGTTTAGGCAGTTTGCAAAGATATTCTACTTCACTCTCTGGACGTTTCCAATTTTCTGTAGAAAATGCATAGCAAGTTAATGCTTTTACCCCTAACTCATTACATGCTATCGCGATTTTTCTTATATTCTCCGCCCCCTGCTTATGGCCAGCAGTTCGCGGTAACCCTCTTTTTTTCGCCCATCGGCCGTTTCCGTCCATGATGATGGCAATATGCTGCGGGATGATTCTTCCTTCCATGTCCAGCAACCTCCTATAACTACATTGTATAATTTAACTCTGATATTATATCATAAAAGATAGAAACATTGTATCTATGCGCAGCATTTCATCTAAAAAAGTGTCGAAAACTGCATCTTTTCTTTCAATCTGCAAACAGTCATAAACGGATAATTTCGGATTATTTAATTGTCGCGTTTTCTTATTAAATCACTGAACTTCAAATAATCACAATGTTTGTTTACACTTATACATGAAAAAAAGGAAAGCTATCCGCTCTCCCCTTCGTTACAATTAAACCTTCATAATTTCTTTTTCTTTTTCACTGACTTCTTTTTCAATTTTCTTAGCAAATTCATCTGTTAATCTCTGTACTTTTTCCTGCATTCTCTTCGCATCATCTTCTGTTAATTCTTTATCTTTTTTGACTGCATCATTCGCTTCACGACGTACATTACGAACAGCAATCTTTGCTTCTTCTCCCATCTTATCTGCTTCTTTTGATAGTTGTTTACGACGTTCTTCAGTCAATGCTGGCACATTCAAACGAATGACCTCACCATCACTTTGAGGCACCAATCCGGTGTCACTTGTCGCAATTGCACGTTCAATATCTTTTAAAGTAGAACGATCATAAGGTTTGATCATTAATTGACGTCCTTCTACGACCTTAATACTAGCAACCTGATTGATAGGTGTTTCACTTCCATAATATTCAAAATGTACATGTTCTAACAAAGATGCGTTTGCTACTCCTGTGCGAATCGTTTTTAAATTTTCGTCAAGCTTCTCTACTGCTTTCTCCATTTTGTGTTTCGTTACATCTAACAGTTCCATAGTTTCGTGTCCTTTCTTTTTATCTATGATCTTTTGAAATTACTGTACCCGTAATGTCTCCACGAACAGCTTTCAAAATATTTCCGCTTTCATTCATATTAAATACTACCAGATCAATATCATTATCCATACACATACTGGTAGCTGTAGTATCCATGACCTGCAATCCTTCCTGAATCAGATCCATATAAGTTAAAGCATCATATTTAACAGCCTCAGGATGTGTTTTAGGATCCGCATTGTATACTCCATCTACACCGTTTTTGGCCATCAAAATGACATCAGCACCGATTTCACTGGCACGCAATGCAGCCGTTGTATCGGTAGAAAAATAAGGGTTTCCTGTACCTGCGCCAAAAATTACGATGCGGCCTTTTTCCAAGTGACGTAATGCACGACGCACAATAAATGGTTCTGCCACTTTTTGCATCTCAATAGCCGTTTGCACACGCGTAGGCACGCCTTCTTGTTCCAACGCACTCTGAACAGCCAATGCATTTATGACCGTCGCAAGCATTCCCATATAATCCGCCTGTACACGCTCAATTCCCATCGTTTCTGCCATTTTACCGCGAATGAAGTTTCCACCGCCAACAACAATGGCTAAATCCACACCAAGCTCATGAATTTCTTTCAATTCTTTTGCCAACGCTTTTAAAATTTGTGGATCAAATGAATTACCAGGTGAAGATAAAGCCTCACCGCTTAATTTCAATAATACTCTTTTGTACATGTCTACTTCCACCTTTACTTTTGTCGTTTTTTTAACTCTCCACTGTATATTATAAAGAAAAGATTTACAAAAAGGAAGAGCTATTCTCCTTTTTTTCATTTTTCTTTGGATACTTACAGACAAGACTATCATCTTACTGAATAAACTGAAAACCAATCCTCATTTGCGAGCACAGTAAGATCCAACTATATTCCATATCTATGGTAATTGTGTCTACATATCGTCATTCTTTTTTAAGGATATCCCCTTAAAAAAAGAGAAGTCCAATGACCTCTCCCTATCGTTAATTATCCACCAAATGCCTGGCTCATTACTTCTTCAGCAAAATTATCCTGGCGTTTTTCAATACCTTCACCAACTGCATAACGTACGAAGCTTACAACGTCACAGCCATTTTCTTTCAGGTACTGTGCAACCTTCATGTTTGGATCCAAGAAGAATTCCTGTTCTACCAAGCACAGATCTTTCAAGTTCTTGCTGATCTTACCTTCAATGATACCAGCCAATACTTTTTCTGGTTTGTTAGCCAATTTTTCATCGTTTTTAACGATTTCAGTCTGTACTTTTCTTTCATGTTCTACAACTTCTGCAGGCATTTCATCACGGTTTACATACTGTGGAGCCATACTTGCAATCTGCATAGCGATGTTTTTAGCAACAGCTTCATCAGCTTTACCCTTTAAGGTAACAAGTGCAGAAATCTTTCCGCCCATGTGCATATAGCAACCGAAGAATTCATCATCTGCTTTTTCAACTACTGCGATACGACGTAAAGAAATCTTTTCACCAATCGTAGCTGTTGCTGTCGTTACAGCATCCGCAACAGTGCCTTCACTTGCAGCACATGCTAAAGCAGCATCTAAATCAGTAGGTTTGTTTTCAATTAACACACCCTGGATTTCATCCAACAGACCTAAGAACTTTTCATTCTTAGCAACAAAGTCTGTTTCAGAGTTTACTTCAAATACAACACCGGTATTTCCATTGACAGCTGCACGAGTCAAACCTTCCGCAGCGATGCGGTCATTTTTCTTAGCAGCCTTAGCAATACCTTTTTCACGCAGCCAGTCGATAGATTTTTCCATATCTCCATCACACGCTGTCAATGCTTTTTTACAATCCATCATACCTGCGCCTGTTCTTTCACGCAGTTCTTTTACCATTGATGCAGTAATCATTTTTTCATTTCCTCCTTTTCGTGATTATTCAGCAGTATTAGTTTCTGCTGGTTTTGCTTCTGTTGCAGGTTTTGCTTCAGTAGCTGGTTTTACGTTTTCACGTTTCTGATAAGGAGCTCTGCCTCCACGTCCACCATTGCGGTTACGATCGAAATTGTTACGACGGTTACGACGTTCTTCATTTCTCTGACGACGACGTCTTTCATTTTCAGCAATCTGCTCTTCAACATTGATGATAACATCTTTCATTGTTACATCTTCTTCGTTTTCATCAACACTGTGTGCTACGCTTAACAATCCGCCTTTTGCTTCTACGATTGCATCTGCCATCAATGTTGTGATCAATTTTACAGAACGGATAGCATCATCATTTGATGCGATTGGGTAATCTACCATTTCTGGATCACAGTTAGTATCTACCATAGCGAATACAGGGATACCTAATTTCTTAGCTTCTGCAACAGCATTGTGTTCTTCCTTAGGATCGATAACAAACAATGCGTTAGGCAGTTTCTTCATTTCCTTGATACCACCTAAGAAGTTTTCCAAACGTGCTTTCTGTTTCTTAACCTGTGCGATTTCTTTCTTAGGATACAGATCTAAAGTTCCGTTTGCTTCCATTTCTTCGATTTCTACTAAACGTTTTACACGTTTCTGGATTGTACGATAGTTTGTTAATAAACCACCTAACCATCTCTGGTTTACGAAGAAACTTCCAGAACGTAATGCTTCTTCTACAACTACAGCCTGTGCCTGTTTCTTTGTACCTACAAATAATACCTTACCGCCTTTTTCAGCGATTTCTCTCATTGCAGCATACGCAGTGTCCAGCTGTTCTAATGTTTTTTCTAAGTTGATGATGTATACACCATTTCTGCTTGCGTAGATGTTTGGTTTCATTTTTGGATTCCATCTACGTGTCTGATGACCAAAATGTACACCAGATTCCAATAATTTTCTCATTGATACTACTGACATGAAAATATCCTCACTTTCCGTTTTTATCCTCCATCACTTCAAACTGCAGCAACTTATCATTGACGCTTACTTAACGCATCTAAAGCACGGGCTGCGGAATCCATGATGTGTGTTGTATGCGAACTTCGTCGCACCGTTGTTTATTATAACATAGAAAAGCCCTAATTCAAGGGCTTTTTTTATTTTTTTACAGAAATTGGCGCCATTGTTTGCTTCACCATTCATAAATATGATCTTACTATGTGTTTTCTTTGCCGGCACGAGGATGTGCATGTTCATATGCACTTTTTAAGCGATCCTGTGTCACATGGACATAGATTTGTGTCGTAGATAAGGAAGCATGTCCCAACAATTCTTGCACAACACGCAAATCAGCTCCATTATCCAATAAGTGTGTGGCAAAGCTATGACGAAACATATGCGGATGAATATGCAGATGCAGATGGCACTTTTTAGCAGCCAATTCCATGCGATATTGCACACCGCGACTTGTTAATGGCTTGCCCTTCTGATTCACAAAGACATATTCATGTTGCAACGTATTCACCCATTTTGGGCGTACATGTTCAATATAATCAACGAGACGTTCTTTTGCCAGATCATAGAAAGGAACCAAGCGTTGTTTATCTCCTTTGCCAACGATATGTAAGATATTATCATGGAAATCAATATCGGATAAGCGTAGATTTACTGCCTCACTGACACGCAAGCCACTGGCATACATCAATTCAAATAATGCACGATCACGAACATCTACCGCTTCATGCAAATCAAACGATGCTAGAAATAATGCAATTTCATCATAAAATAGAAATTCCGGGATCCTGCGTGTTTGCTTGGGTGCTTTGAAATATAAGAACGGATTGTTTTGCACCCCAACATACTCATTCAAGTAACGATAATAGGAACGCAATGAACTTAGCTTACGGGCAACCGTGGCATTTTTCATCGTTCCCTGTCGGCCATCTCGCTCACGCAGATGACTCACATAATTCATCACGATGATGCGATCTACATCATCTAAGCTCATGATATTCTCACTTTTTAGAAAATCCAGAAATTCTGTAATATCACGCTGATACGCATCCTTGGTATGTGCACTCCCGCTATTGACCGTATCTAAATAGTCTAAAAACCGCGTCAGATAAGATTCCATCAGTCAAACAATTCCCGATAGCTGTCAATAACTGCCAATGCTTGTTTGCCAAAGGCTTCTTTACGATCTTTTTTCTTCACCTTGGCTTCTAGCTGCATGATGCCAAAATTCGCATTCATCGGTTGGAAATACTTTGCGGATGCATGCGTAATATAATTGACCATAGAGCCAATTACGCAGGTGCTTGGCAAGGTAACAACTGCCTTTCCTCTGATCAGATTTGCCATGTTTAAGCCCGCCAACAATCCACTGGCAGCACTTTCTACATAGCCCTCCACGCCAGTCAATTGCCCGGCAAAAAACAAATCATCCCGCGTTATATGCTGATAGGTAGGACGCAACACCTTTGGGGCACACAAATATGAATTGCGATGCATGACACCATAACGCACGATGGACACGTGTTCCAATCCCGGTATCATGGATAAGATACGTTTTTGTTCGCCCCATTTTAAATGTGTTTGAAAACCAACGACATTATACAAGCTGGCAATCGCGTTATCCTGTCGTAACTGGACCACTGCATAAGGCAAACTACCATCCGGCTTTTCTAAACCGACAGGCTTCATCGGTCCAAAAAGCAACGTTTTCTCGCCACGGCGTGCCATTTCTTCAAACGGCATACAACCTTCAAAGAAGGTTTTATCAAAATCATGCAGTTCCGCTGTTTCCGCATGTAATAAAGCATCATAAAAAGCGTCAAATTCTTCTTTGTTCATCGGACAATTAATATAGGCAGCTTCTCCTTTATCATAACGTGATTTTACATAAGCCTTGGAAAAATCAATGGATTCTTTTTCAATGATAGGAGCTGCCGCATCATAGAAATGGAAATAATCCTCATGGGTCATTTCCTGAATTGCCTTACTTAGAGCATCACTTGTCAATGGTCCACTGGCAATAATCACCGGACCTTCAGGAATCTTCGTTATCTCTTCACGAACAACCTCCACCAAAGGGTGTTCACTTAAAATTTTAGTGATTGTTTCGCTGAAAGAGGTACGATCCACGGCCAAGGCACTACCAGCCGGTACACGGTGAGCATCCGCTGCCTTCATGATCAATGAATCCAAATGCCGCATTTCTTCTTTTAAAATACCAACTGCATTTTGTAAAGAATCACTGCGCAAAGAGTTTGAGCAAACAAGTTCTGCAAACTGATCACTGTGATGGGCATCACTGGATTTTAACGGACGCATCTCTACTAATTTCACAGGGATCCCACGTTTGATCAACTGCCAGCAGGCTTCACAGCCCGCCAATCCGGCACCGATTATGGTTACTTGTTTCATTCTGCTTCCACCTCTGTCGCTTTCTTCTTAACTGTTTTTTTCACGACTTTTTTAGCCGTTTTCTTTGGTGCTGCCTTTTTCTTGTCAGTTGTTTCCTCATCACTCTTTTTCTTTTTTGGCTCTTTTTTGATATACCGGCATTTAGGATAATTGCTGCAGCCGATGAAGGTTGTGCCAAAGCGTGATTTACGCTGTACAAGTTCATGACCACATTCCGGACACATTTCACCGGTTGGTACAGGTTCCTCCTTTGGCTTATTGCTTTTAATATATTTACAATCCGGGTAATTGCTACATGCCAAGAAAGAACCATAGCGTCCTTTCTTCATGACCATCTTACTACCACATTTTGGACAGACTTCTTCACTTTCGGTATTTTCCTCTTCATTTTCACTTTTCGTGTAACGACAAGTAGGAAAATTAATACAGGATACAAATTTCCCATAACGTCCGATACGATACACCAATTCGCTGCCACATTCCGGACAAGTTTCACCGGTACGTTCCAGCTCCTTTTTCTCCATATGCTCATAAGCATTTTCCAGTAATGGTTCAAATTCATTATAGAATGTTCGCACTTCTTCGATGTTGTTACGTTTTCCTGCTGCGATTTCATCTAAGTGATGTTCCATGCCTGCCGTATACGAAACATTGATGATGTCCTTGAAGAATTCTTGCAATTTGGCATCCGTCAATTCCCCTTGTTCACTAGGGATAAAGACTTTGGTCTTACTGCCTTCACTTGGGCGTTCTAATGATACATAACCTCTAGCTTGCAATGTATCAATAATAATAGCATACGTTGAAGGACGACCTATGCCCTTTTCTTCCATTTCTTTGATCAAGCGAGCTTCACTATAACGTAAAGGTGGTTCTGTGAAATGCTGCTTGCCTTCCAATTCCACATCCTTTAATTGTTCCTGTTCTTGCAATGGTGGCAACATCTCATCTTTTACTGTTTCATAATCGTGATATACTTTCAAATAACCATCAAATGTCAGAATCGAACCATTGGCACTAAACTCACAGCCATTTGAAACAATTTGCGCATTCACGACATCACTTTTGCTCGGTGCCATTAAAGAAGCCAGCGTTCGTGCATAAATCAGCTTATACAATTTGTACTGATCATTTGTTAAATATGGTTTCACTTTTTCCGGTGTATTGAAAACACTGGTAGGACGAATAGCCTCATGCGCATCCTGTGCATTTTCATTATTTTTCTGGCGTGCACGACCTTTATACTCCTTACCATAAACTTCTTCAATATATGATTCAGCATCTTTCACGAACACGTCTGATAAACGCGTAGAATCTGTACGCATATAAGAGATAAGACCTTCACTCACCCCATCTGCTAAGGGCAGACCTTCATAAAGCTTTTGGGCAATCTGCATCGTCTTTTTTGCTCCGAAATTTAACTTTGTGCTGGCCTCCTGTTGTAACGTCGAAGTGATAAAAGGCATTCTTGCTTCTTTTTTACGAACCTTTTTTTCAATAGCGGACACAACAAAAGCAGCACAGCGTTCAATGATAGCATCTACATCTGCCTGTGTTTTTAATTCTGCCTTTTTGCCATCCACTTTATTCAGACTGGCACTGAATTGTTTGCCATTTTTTTCGATATTTGCTGCTAACGTCCAATATTCTTCGCTCTTAAAAGCGCGAATTTCATTTTCGCGTTCAACGATCAAACGCAAAGCAACAGACTGTACTCGTCCTGCTGACTTTGATTTTATTTTACTTTGTAATAACTTTGATAACTTAAAACCGATGATCCGATCCAGCATGCGTCTTGTTTCCTGACTTTTCACCAAATCCTGATCAATCGTACGGGGATGTTGAAATGCTTCTGTTACAGCATTTTTCGTAATTTCATGAAAGATGATACGATTTTCTTCTTCCATATCTAGTTCTAATACATTTGCCAAATGCCAAGCAATTGCCTCACCCTCACGGTCAGGGTCACTTGCTAGAAAGACATGTTCACTTTTTTTGGCAAGATCTTTTAATTCTTTTACGACTGCACGTTTATCAGAGCTTATCTTATACGTAGGTTCAAAGTCATGCTCCACATCAATGCCTAAGCCACCTTTACCTGTTGTCGCAAGATCACGTATATGTCCCTTGGAAGAAACGACATGATAGTCGCCACCAAGATATTTTTCTATGGTTTTCGATTTGGAAGGGGATTCCACGATTACTAAATTTTTCATTTTTAGCCTCCTAGCCTAAACTACACGTCTTTTATTATTTGTTTTTTTTTAGCATTTGTCAAACATTTTATGCTAAATCATGCGAATATCTTGTTCATCTACTAAAATCATTGCACCTTGTGCAATTAACGTATTGCTTCCTTTTCCTTCTCGTTGATCCATCGGATGTGGTACACAATAAATTGGTATATCCAGCGAAAGCGCCTCATTAACAGTTAGCATTGTGCCACTTCGCATCCCTGCTTCCACAACGATAACAGCATCACTCAAGGCCGCAATTAAGCGATTGCGCCAAGGAAAATGATAGGGCTTTGGCGGTGTATGGGGTGGATATTCACTTAGGACCAATTGCTTTTTGGCCATGATTTGTTGAATATCGGCATTAACTTTCGGATAATACACATCCAATCCACACCCCATTATACCGATTGTATGCTGAGCAAGAGCTTCGCGATGTGCAATGCCATCGATTCCCTTGGCAAGCCCGCTCACAATGCAATAGCGCAATGCTAAGATTTTGGTGATTTGTGCGCACATCTTACTTCCATAAGCGGTTGGCTGACGGCTGCCTATGACAGCCACACTTCGCTGTTCACATAAAGCAAGATTACCTTCATAAAACAAAATCCACGGTGGACATTGCAGCCTTCTAAATTTGCAAGGATATGTAGGATCGACAATTGTAACATAGGTACATGAACATGCTGGTAAATTCCATGCTTTATTTTCCTTAATGGCTTCGCGCATCTTATACCAATCCCCTTTATACTGTATCGCATAAGCTAAAATTTGTTCTCGATATTGCATCATTTGAACCTCCTTACTTTTATATACGACACAGATAGGTCTTTTTCGTAAAAGTGCTTTATTTTATCAAATAATATAAAAAGAGCCCTATTTTCATAAGGCTCCCATGCAACATAGTTTATAAGATTGCTGTACGTTCTTCATAAGAATCAGCACGCAACATTAGCAACATGCTTATCAATAACAACAAGATAGCAATTACATTAAACAACAAAGCGCTAGTATGCAGATGTTCAACAAATTCGGCCATGATCTTCATGCATGCTCCAGCTATACCGAAGATGTGTCCGGCATGCAGTTCAAATCGTATGGATACATGTTTTTTCGCATATTGCTTGCGTTGTAGCAAATATACAGCAACAACAAGTGATATACAGACAACATCACTCAAAAGCTGATAAGATTTCCCAAACGCGTAGCTTTGTGGGTACAAAACATACAAGAGCTGAAAGATTGTTGCTATCCAAAAGCTACACGCTATGGCAATTCCCGTTTTGCGATATTTCATGTCCTCTTCCTCAGGACAAATTAATTTTTCTTTTTCAAATCTGGCAGAAAGTCTTTTTCTGCATCGTCAATCAGAATTTCACGAGCACTTGTCAACAATGAGGCCATATTCTGTAATTCACTAGGTACAACGATCTTCGTAGCCTTGCCATCTGCCATTTTTTCATAGGTTTCCAAGCCTTTTAAGCTTAAATATTCCTTGGTTGGATTCGCTGTCTTGATCATTTCAATACCACGTGCCTGTGCCTCATAAATACGTTCCATTGCCTGTGCCTGACCTTCTGCTTCAGCAATCATCGCTTCTTTCTTAGCTGTTGCGCGTAAAATGACTGCTTCTTTTTCACCTTCAGCTGTTAAAATAGCACTTTTCTTTTCACCTTCCGCACGTAAGATGGACTCACGACGTTCACGTTCTGCACGCATCTGTTTTTCCATCGCTTCTTGGATATCGCGCGGTGGGATGATATTTTTTACTTCCACTCGGTTGACTTTAATTCCCCAAGGATCGGTTGCTTCATCCAAAATTGAACGCATTTTCGTATTGATGATATCACGTGATGTCAAAGTTTCATCCAATTCAAGATCACCAATGATATTACGTAATGTTGTAGCAGTTAAATTTTCAATAGCCGTAATTGGTCCGACAACTCCATAAGTATAAAGTTTAGGATCGGTAATCTGAAAATAAACAACCGTATCAATTTGCATTGTTACATTATCCTTTGTGATAACCGGCTGTGGAGCAAAATCTTTCACAACCTCTTTTAACGTTACCTTATTAGCTACACGATCAACAAAAGGTACTAAAAAATGTACACCGGTATTCCAAGTTGTATGATATGCACCTAAACGTTCAATTACAAAAGCCTTTGCTTGTGGAACAATACGCACCAAATAGGCAAACAGCCCAATGACAATCAATGCCACTACTACTAAAATAATAATTGTAAAAATATTCATCATTTACCCTTCTTTCTTTTTTATGTTAAACCGCTTTACGAACAAGCAGTTTAGCACCTTCGATTGCAATTACTTTCACTCTTGCAGCTTTTTCAATTGGTGTACCATCTACACTTATGGCATGCCATAAGGAGCCATTCACCTTTACTTCTCCCCATTCATCTGCCATGATCGGTTTTACCACAACACCAAATTCACCAATGCAGCGATCCGCATTTGTGGCAATTGTATTCCCACGTAAATAACGGGATGCAATTGGTCTTACCACAAGCATACTGACAATAGAAACAATAGCAAAGCCGGCTATTTGTACCCATATAGGAAGATTTAACAGACTAAGCAAAACAGCAATGATACCGCCAACGGCGAACCAGATAGAAACCAAGGCTGTCGGTGTGATTAATTCTACTACCAGTGCCGCAATACTGATGCCAATCCAGATTACTACCATGTTTTCTTCACCCCTCATTCTTGTTGATCAGGTCTTTTAAATCTGCTATCAACATATTTTCTTTTTCATCAAAGCGAGCATTGACTTTTAAACCATCCATCTTCTGATGCGTCAGTAATGCGATTTCCTCCATGATTGCCTTGTTTGTGATTCGGGCATAACCTTTACCCAGTGATATTTTATGCAATTGATCCATTTCTACTAAATGCAAATCTATTTCGCGCTTACTTACCGGACGTATTCCCAATTGACTGTTTTCCGCATCAATACCAATCATGCACCATCGCACATCTTCAAAGTAACCGGCTGCGCTACTATTCAGCGTGATATTACTGGGATATAACGTCAAAATCAGCGTATATACATTACCTTTGACCCATGTAAACATCCTGACACCACCTTTCTTATTCATATTATATTATTTTTCTTATTTTTTTGCAACCACTATTCTTACTTTTCTTATTTTTCTTATAATACAAACAATTTACTCACAGTGTTCTCAAAACTTCTCATCCTAGGTGATGTTCTAATGCAATCGTCTAATGCGATTCTATGCTAATCTTAGTAAAAAAGAAGCAGGCACATACTGCTTCCTTATCTGCTAAAGATCAAATACCAATTGTTGCATAGCCGCAACCGGACCATAACTTTTTCGATAGATATCGTTAATCACTCCATAAGTATGCATTGCCTCAAGATGCCCTTTCGTAGGATATCCTTTATGCTTTGCAAAACCATATTGTGGATACTGTTTATCATACGCGCACATAATACAATCCCTTGTGACTTTTGCCAAAATACTGGCAGCCGCAATACTAACACTTTTCTGATCTCCCTTTACTAAAGATATGACATCCAATGACGCATTGGGCAAGGGCATGGCATCTGTCAAAACACCATCAGCATCATGAAAGCTGTTCGATAATTCCAGCATCGCCAACTGTGTTGCTCGATAAATATTTTGTTCATCGATTATTTGAGGAGAAACAATCTTAATATGATATTCACTAGCCAATTGAATGATTTCTTGAAACAAGGCCTTGCGTTTCTTCTCACTGAGTTTTTTTGAATCATAAATACTTTCATGCGAAAAACCAACAGGAAAGCTGACTGCTGCTACAACCAATGGTCCAGCAATAGGACCACGTCCAGCTTCATCAATACCAATGATTTTCTTTTTACCTTCTTTCCACCAAGCTATTTCATAAGCATTCTCACACTGCATCCGGAACCTCCCAGCTAATTGGACCAAGCTTATCATCACGCAATTCACGCAAAAACGTTTCAATGGTGCGCTTTTCATCGATTTCATGATTACGCATGTAGCCACGCTTTTGCGCAATTCGATTTAACATTTCATAAGGGTCTGAGCACAATGCGATATCATAACGTTTCGTTAATGCTTGCGCATGATGCTGCAACAGATAGCGCATAGCCCAAGCTGCAATTTCCTCTAAAGGCAATATTTCATCTCGGATAGCACCGGTGATGGCCAACAAGATACCAACACGTTCATCTTCAAACTTCGGCCATAAAACACCTGGTGTATCTAATAATTCCAAATCTTTATTGATTTTTGACCATTGCAGTGATTTCGTAACACCCGGGCGATCTCCGGTAACAGCAATTTTTTTCTTTGAAATCTTATTGATAAATGTAGATTTTCCTACATTGGGAACACCAACCACCATAGCACGCATCGCACGCGGTTTCATGCCCCTTCGTATCATACGCTCAATTTTCGCCTGCATCAGTGTCTGTACAGCTTTTACGATCTTTGGCGTAATATTTTCAGTTATGATATCCAAAGCTAAGACCATTGTGGACGCATTGCTCAAAGTCTGAATCCATGCCTTTGTAATAGCCGCGTCAGCCTTATCTTTTTTAGAAAGAATGATGAGTCTTGGCTTTTGCTGAATCAATTCTTCAATCATCGGATTCTTGGAAGCATTAGGAATACGGGCATCTCTTAATTCAATAACCAAATCCACCATCTTCATCTTATCTTGCATTTCACGTTTTGCTTTGGTCATATGACCCGGAAACCATTGTATTCTTATCTTATCATTTTCCATAATTTACATACCTCGCTTGTTCAAAAGGATAATAGACAAACATGCCTTTCGCAAGTATTTGACTTCGCTTAAAAGGCCCCACACTCTCTGAGCGTGAATCCAAAGAATTAACGCGGTTATCACCAACCAGCAAATATTCATCTGCTTTTAATGTATGCTTAGGATAATCTGTTGTAAACATACCTTTTTCTTTCTCAATACGTTTTCTATACGTGTTGTCTAAAAAGGGTTCTTTAACCTCTAAATCATTGATAAACAGTTTGTTACCTTTATATTCTACAGTTTCATTGGGCAAACCGATAACACGCTTCACCCATAAATCATCATCAGATGCATGTTTTACTACAACGATATCAAACCGTTTGATATCGCTTAAATAAGATGCTGCAACATTGATAAAAACCTGTTCCCCATCCTTTAAGGTCGGATACATAGATTCCCCCACGATTGTCTTACCTCGCAACACAAAGGTAAACATCAATAAGACGATCAGCATACAGACGGCAAACATTCTCACAGTATCTATAACTTGATAAAATCTATCCCATTTTGTTTTTTTCTTTTGCATGAACTCACCTACTTTGGTATATGTATCTTATGAAAAGGGAAAATGACCAACGCATCCTTTCCTTTGATCTGGCTGCGTTTAAAAGGTCCAAAGTCACGCGAATCACGTGAATTGATCCGATTGTCTCCCATTAGCCAATACTCATCTTCCTGTAAACACACTTCGGTAAAATCTTCCGTAAATGCATCGACAGTATCACGTATGGCATTTGCCCATTCATTATCTAAATACGGCTCATCTAATGCCTTATCATTCACATATACTTTATCATCTTTACAAGATATGCGATCCCCCGGTAAACCAATTACGCGTTTAATGATCATGCGATGCATCTGCTTATTCTCATAAGCTATAACGATATCCCCACGCTCTATTTCTTGAAATTTTGCACTGAACGCATTGCTTAGCGCAAAGTCGCCTTCTTCAATCGTAGGAAACATGCTTTGTCCACTGACGTGAATTGGTCTTACAGCAAAATTAATGGTAAGGTATACAAGCACGAAGCATGCCAAAAAAATCTTCAATAACGATAGAAGATTACTGCCGATAACTCTTCCCAGAGTCTCGTCACGTTCTTGTCTGTGTTTGCTGTTCACAGATTTGTGCATTGCGACTCCTCCACAATCTATAAAAGAAAAAGCCGGAACATATCCCGACTTTTCTCATTCTTAACGAATTTCTTTAATACGAGCAGCTTTACCTGAACGTCCGCGAAGATAATATAATTTATTTCTTCTAACCTTACCGTGACGGACAACTTCAATCTTCTCAACAATTGGAGAGTGGATTGGGAAAGTTCTTTCTACCCCAATCTGGTTAGAAATCTTACGAACTGTAAATGTTTCAGCGATTCCTCCACCCTGACGTGCGATTACCAGACCTTCAAAAACCTGGATACGTGATTTGTCGCCTTCTTTAATCTTAACGTGTACACGAACGGTACTACCAGATTTAAAGAAAGGGATGTCTTTCTTCAATTGAGATTTTGTTACTTCATTAACTAACTGTAAATTCATACTCTCGGCGCTCCTTTTCTACAATATATTTACGTTGGGCTCATAAACAATTAAGACGTCCAGCGGAACCTCGTTTGCCAATAGGCTTATTGATTATAGCACACTTTCGTTTCTCTTGTAAATAGGAATTTGTAAAATTTTACAGTCATTCATGAAGACACTGCTCTTTGGAAAGTTCGGGTTCTTTCCCTTATAATCATACCATTTTTCATGCCCATCTGAAAAGAAATTACATAAATTTCGCAAATTCTTTATATTTCTTAAGATTTATCATTTTTTGTATGCAAATCTTCCTTTGCTTCTTTTCGCACTTCTTCCATCAATTCTTGTTCTTCTTTAGTAAAAACACGTGTAGCCAACAAATCCGGACGGCGCTCCAGCGTTTTCTTTAAAGACTGTTTTAGCCGCCAGCGTCGGATATTCGCATGATGGCCACTCAGCAATACCTCTGGCACCCGCTGCCCTTCAAATTCAATCGGACGCGTATATTGTGGATATTCTAAAAGACCATTTTCAAAAGAATCATCCGCATGACTATCTTCTAAAATCACACCATCCAGCAAGCGAATGATGGCATCGCTCATCACCATTGCTGCAGGTTCACCACCTGTTAAGACAAAATCCCCTAAAGAAAGTTCTAAATCGACATACGAGCGAATGCGTTCATCAAAACCCTCATAATGTCCACAAAGAAAAATCAAATGATCATATGTTTTCACAAAATGATGTGCTGTTGCTTGCGTAAAAGTCTCTCCTTGCGGTGATAACATCACCACATAGGAAGATGGCGTACGAATATCCTTCAGGCAATCAGCAATCGGCTGACAAGATAAAACCATTCCCTGTCCACCACCACATGGGGTATCATCAACATGGTTATGCTTATCTTTCGTATAAGCGCGAAAATCAATCGTTTCAAAGGTAACCAATTCACGTTCAATTGCCCGTTTAATGATAGAGGTTGTAACAAAACTGTCAAAAAATTCAGGAAACAATGTCATGACTGTAATCTTCATAATAACCCATCCATCAGCTTAATCACAATGCATTTCTCTTCACGCTTAAATTCCTGCACAAATGCTTTTACATATGGAACTAAAAATTCGCGTTCTTCATTGCGAACACGCAAGATGGCATTGGCACTAGTTTCTAACACCTCGATTACATCTCCTAAATATCTTCCCTCTTCATCCAATACTTGACAATCTTGTAATTCAAAGAAATACGCCTCATCTTCTTCTAATGCATGCAGTTGTTCCTCGCTGATAGAAAGAAGACTGCCTTTCCATGCCTCAACCTGATTGATATCATCATATCCTGCAAACTTCACAATCAACAACTGTTTCGCCCATTTTGCATACTCCACGCAGACATCAAGAAGCTGTTGCTGATATTGAATATGAATATGTTTTCCTTTCGCAAAACGGATATCGACAAAATCCGTTGTAGGTTTCACTTTAACTTCGCCACGTAAACCATGTGTATTTACCAGTATTCCTATGTTGATTTCGTTCATATGATCCTCCTGAAAAAAGGATGCTTTCCTGCATCCTAATAAGATTCGAATTTAATTGTAACTCGTTTATCTTCTTTTCTTGATGCCACAGACATCATCTGACGAATTGAAGATGCCATGCTACCGCGTCTTCCGATCAATCTGGCTACATCTTCACTGTTTGCATATACATACAATAAGATTTCATTTTCATCCAATGTATCCATTTTCTTCACAGAAACACTCGCTTTATCTTCAACCATCGGTGTTACAAGATCCAATAACACTTTTTCGTAATCAATCATACTTACTTAGCGTTTTTTTCTTCGTGCAGACGTTTCATGATGCCCTGTTTAGACAGAATGTTACGTACTGTATCAGAAGGCTGTGCTCCATCTTTCAGCCATTTTACAGCTAATTCTTCATTTACTGTGATAGATGCTGGATTGGTTGTTGGATTGTAAGTACCGATTGTTTCAATGATACGTCCATCTCTAGGTGAACGAGAGTCAGCAGCTACTATTCTGTAGAAAGGTTTTCTTTTAGAACCCATTCTTTTTAATCTTAATTTTACCATGTATTTTTCCTCCTATATTGCGTTATGCTTGTTTATTGTACCATATTTTTATAAGGTGTCAAGTATTTTTCCTTTACACCTTTTATTTTTTATACATGTTTCATTCGTTCAACAATAAAATATTGCTTTTAGCCAAAAAGCTATATCCTGGATTGGTATTTATAAGATTCGCATAGCATCTTCTTCCCCTTCCATAAACGCAAGACAGCTTTCCATTGAGTGATAGACCATATCGCGATTAGAATCATCTGTCAGAAATGCCATATGTGGAGATAAGATTACATTAGGATAACTATTTAAAAGCAACATTTCTCGTGAAGGCAACACTCTTCCCTTTTGTTTTTGATAATAAATACCTGTTTCCCCTTCTACCACATCGAAAGCAGCTCCTTGAATCTTACCCTTTTCAATGCCTTTTATCAGAGCTTCATTATCAATCAAAGCGCCTCGCGCCGTATTAATCAAAATCACACCATCTTTCATCATAGCGATACGTTCTTGATTAATGATATGATAAGTTTCCTCATGCAATGGCAGATGCAGTGTGATGATGTCACTTTTTTTCAACAAAGTTGCTAAATCGCAAAACTGCGCATACGGAAGTAGTTCTGGTTTTATATGTCGATTATAAGCCAAAATATCACATTCAAAACCTGCCAAATGACGTATCAGCGTCGTGCCGATATTGCCGCAACCGATGACCCCTACTATCTTCCCCTTTAAATTTCTGCCTTGTACAGATTCAAAGGAATAATCTTGCAATTCCGTGCTCTTCATAATAAGTTTCATTTTTCTAAGCGTCATCAGAATCAGCATAATTGTATAATCGGCAACACTTTCCGGGGCATAATTGGCATTCCCTATTCCCATACCTACTTTTTTAGCAGCTGCCAAATCAATATGATCATAACCTATCGTACGTGTTGAAATGAAACGCACACCCTTACGATGAAAGGATTCAATAAGGGCCGCATCACAAGGTGTCGATAAGATGCTGATACATGGATAACCACATGCCAAATGAGCATTTTCTAAGGTTGGACGTTTACTGCATGCAGCATACGCAATTCCATATCGTTTTGCACATTCTTCAAAATATACACGTTCTTCTTCTCGAAAACCATAAACAAACACTTTCATGAGACATCCTCCTTATAAGAAAGAGGCTGTAACGAAATAGACTGAATTGACAAGTCTATGAGGTTACACCTCT
>NZ_CEVYEL010000008.1:0-69090 GCF_982403165.1 Longicatena sp. | reverse complement strand
ATCTGAATAAGATGCAGTAGTAATGTTAAATATCAACGATACAGCACACTAGATTCCTTTAATAGGAATGTACGCTCATACTCTTGTGCTTCTTTTTTTGATTTAAATCCTCTTTTCAGTTTTCTAGTATGTTCACCTTTCCAATTTAAATATCTGATAGATACATACCAAGTGCCTTTTTTCTCATCTTTGTATACTGGCATAATCATAAACTCCTTCCTATTCTGTTATTCCATAAAAACGTTCTTCAAAATACTGCTTACTAATTCTTCCACGAATTGTGAAATAGCCTTTTGCCTCTAATTCACTATTTAGCTGTTTAATCAGCTTATAAGCGTACTGTTCAGACATGCCCGTAACTCGAGCAATATCTTCAGCACTCATGAATAAGTTGTCTTTTTCCATCTTTCACACCTCCTATTTTTATGTATATAGGAAGTAATCACTAAGCATATTTGTTTAACATCAGCAACCACAGTATACTAAACATTTTTGTTTAAGTCAATATTATATTAAACTTTTTTGTTTAGTTTTTAATTTACACATTATATTTGCTTTGCTATAATGTATTAGAAAAAGGATTTGAAAGGAGCAAGCTCATGCCAATAGGTACTAGAATTAAACGTATAAGAACACTTCGTGGTATCACGCAAAAAGAACTAGGAGTAAGATTAGGCTATTCCGAAAGGAATGCTGATATTAGAATCGCCCAATATGAATCAGGTAAGCGCACTCCAAAAGAAGATGTCATAAATGGTATTGCTTCTATATTAGAAGTATCTCCTGAGGCTTTGAAGATACCTGACATCGAAAGTTATCATGGCTTTATATTTACTCTTTTTGAGCTGGAAGAACAATTTGGATTAACTATAGATATGACAGAAGGTATGCCAAATCTTCGTCTTGATAAAAACCCTACCAATAACGACCATAACATAAAAGAAATGCTTGATGATTGGTATAAGTACAAATTAAAGTTAGCGAATGGAGAAATTTCCATCGAGGAATATACCAATTGGAAACTAAATTATCCTGAAAAATCTGATCTATTATTAAATAGTAAACCGTCTGAAAAATAGTCAAAAGAATCGTTCAATTTTTATTTATGGTATCAAAATGGTATCAAAACTGCCCATAAACGCAAAAAAATGCCCTGAAAAAGGCATTTTTTTAGTTCTGTACACTATTCGAATTCTATCGTTGCAGGCGGTTTGCTTGTCACATCATACAGCACTCGATTCACATGCTGCACCTCATTTACGATACGTGTCGATATCACATCCAACACCTCAAACGGTATCTTCGCCCAATCCCCCGTCATGCCATCAATGGAAGTCACCGCACGAATCGCCACCGCATAATCGTACGTTCTCTGATCCCCCATGACACCAACTGAACGCATATTTGTCAAAGCCGTAAAGTACTGCCAGATTTCTCTTTGCAGACCCGCTTTGCGAATCTCCTCACGCAAGATGTAATCTGAATCACGCACAATTTGCAGCTTCTCCTCCGTAATCTCACCCAAGATACGAATACCTAAGCCAGGTCCTGGGAATGGCTGTCGCCACACCATCTCATCCGGCAAGCCAAGCTCACTACCCAACGCGCGAACCTCATCCTTAAACAACGTATTCAACGGTTCAATCAACTGAAACTGCATATCCTCAGGCAATCCACCAACATTATGATGGCTCTTGATCGTCTGCGCCGTCTTTGTACCAGATTCAATTACATCCGTATACAACGTACCCTGCGCCAGCCACTTGATATCTTCACCAGCACTGATTTTCTTGACCTCTTCATCAAAGGTATACACAAACTCATTACCAATGATCTTACGCTTCTTCTCCGGATCACTTACACCAGCCAGTTTCGATAAGAAACGCTCCTTCGCATCAATCTTCACCAAATGCACATTCATCTCACGGCCAAACGTTTCCATCACGCTCTCCGCTTCACCTTTTCTTAACAATCCATGATCAATAAACATACAAATCAACTGATCACCAATTGCTTTATGTAACAAAGCTGCCACAACAGAAGAATCCACGCCGCCGCTTAGTCCCAGCAATACCTTGTCTTTGCCAACCGTCTTACGAATCTGTTCCACCTGCATATCAATAAAGTTATGCATGGACCAGTTACTTTCCGCATGACATACCTCAAATACAAAGTTGCGCAAAATGTCATTGCCATATTCTGTATGGCGCACTTCCGGATGAAACTGCAGCGTATAAATCTGCTTTTCCTGATTGCTTGTAGCTGCATACGTACACGTTTCACTATACGCATCACGCACAAAGCCATCTGCCATCTGATCTACCTGATCACCATGACTCATCCATACAATCTGTTTCTTTGGAAGATTCTTAAACAATAAAGAATCATTCTCTATCGTAATTTCCGTTCTTCCATATTCCTTGGCTTCACATGCCTTCACACTTCCACCATTCATATGATGTGTCATCTGCATGCCATAACAGATTCCCAATACCGGAATACCTGCTTCAAAAATGGCAGGATCACACGTAAATGCATCTTTGTCATAAACACTGTTAGGTCCACCACTGAAGATGATACCTTTGACATCACCTAAAGCCTTGATTTCATCCAGCGTCATCGTATGTGGGTGCAGTTCAGAGTAAACTCCAAACTCACGGATACGACGTGCAATCAGCTGGTTATACTGACTTCCAAAGTCCAGTACGATAATCTTATCAGCCATAACATCCTCCTTGAATTAAGAAACCGATACTGTTACCTGTAGTACCGGTTTTTTACGTTTACTATAATAGCATTAATCGCCTAATTTTAAAATATTTTTCCTAAAATTTTCTAAGTTTTCACTTTTCTTCCTTAATGATCAAAGATATGTTGTTGATGAAGGGGGCTCTGCCTCTTATCAGCATGTACCTTATACATCCTATTTCATAATCATCATTATCAACACCTATTTATAAGGAAGATAAACTTTTTATACTATATATAAAACGACTTCATTAATAAGATAACTACATCACTACATTAAATAAGGTAAAGCAAAGTATAAAACGAAGATACAAATCAATCCCCAAACGGTTGGATGCACTTCTTTTGCTTTTCCATTTGCTAGCATTGCAACAGCATAAGCGATAAAGCCAAAGGCGATTCCATTGGAGATGGAATAAGTTAAGATCATAGCAATGACCGTCACAAAGCCAGCAGTGGCAAATACCATATCATCCCAATCAATCCCTTTTAACTGCTGTGCCATCATAATACCGACTACAACTAAAGCCGGTGCAGTGACCGCATTGGTAACAGCGGATAAGATAATAGGTGCAAACAGAATAGAGATGAAGAATAAAACCCCGGTTGTACAAGAAGTTAATCCGGTTCTTCCGCCAACTTCTACACCAGATGTTGATTCCACAAAAGAAGTAACCGTAGAAGTTCCTAAAACAGCACCTGCTACTGTACCTACAGCATCTGCCAATAAAGCCTGTTCTGCATGTTCTAATTCCCCATCCTCATTGATTAATCCTACGCGATTACCAACAGCTACTAACGTACCGGCAGTATCAAAGAAATCGACAAACAGGAAGGAAAACAGTGCGATGAATGCCTGGAATGGATCGGCAAATAATTCACCAAAGCCGGAAGCAAAAGCGCCAAAGCCATCCAGCTTCAGATTGGTTTCTAATATGCTAGATGGTAAAGCTGGCATACCTTCTATACCACAAGCACCACAGATGATACCAACAATTGCCGTGATGACCATACCAACAAAAACAGCTGCCGGCACTTTCTTTACTACAAAGGCAATTGTAAGCAAGATACCAAAGATTGCTAATAAGACAGAAGGTGTGGAGAAGTTTCCTAAAGTCACAAAGGTAGCTTCACTACCGGCAATAATACCGGCATTTTTTAAACCAACAAAAGCAATAAAGAAACCGATTCCCGCACCGATAGCCAGTTTTAACTGTTTTGGAATGGCATTAATGATGGCTTTACGGATACCGGTAACAGAAATTACCACAAAGATAACACCGGAAACAAAAACGGCTGCCAAAGCTGCCTGCCAGCTCATGCCCATCTGTCCGCAAATCGTATAAGCAAACAATGCATTGACACCCATACCGGCTGCTAAGGATACCGGATAGTTAGCCAATAATCCCATTAAGATTGACGCAAAACCGGCAGAAATGGCAGTTGCCAAGAAGACACTGGATACATCCATGCCGGCATCCTTTAATACTAATGGATTCACGCCTAGGATATAGGCCATAGCCAGAAACGTTGTCAAACCTGCGATAACCTCAGTTTTCACATTGGTATGTTTCTCTTTTAATTTAAATACTTTTTCAAACATAAGTTCCTCTCTCTTTCTTTTGTTCATTGTAAAAGTTATGAAAACATCTTTTACTTGCAATCATTACTTCAAGAACTTCTCTATTATATAAAAATTATAATCACATGACAAGTTTTCCTCCTTTTGTAAGCTTACCTTCCATTAATTTCCAGCATATTTATAAATTTTTGCTGATTTATAATTGACATTCCAGTTTATGGAACGTTTATAATAACACTAGAAAGAGGTGGAACTTATGTTGATTCGTGAAGTAGAAGAGCGTTGTGGCATTAGTAAGAAAAACATTCGTTTTTATGAACAGCAAGGTTTGCTGCAGCCTAAACGTAATGCATCCAATTACCGCGAATATGAGGAAGCAGATCTTATTGTGTTAAAGAAAATAATCTTACTTCGTAAATTAGATTTTTCACTAGAAGAAATTCATCAGATCTTACAAGATGAAACAGCGTTTGCCCCATTGTTAGAGCAACGCAAAGCTTCCCTTATAGAAGCTGGGGAACAGGTAGTTACTATGAAGAAAATCTGTATGCAATTGGAAACCATAATTACTGGGGGAAACACGCTCACAGAAGAGCTTTGCGATGACTTTTTGACCCAAATAGCGACAAAAACACAATCCACAGCTACCTTTTATGACTTGGCTCAAGATGCACAGCCTTTTCCTAAGATAGATCCGGTAGTGGCAAGAAGAGAAGCGTATGTCCGCAAATCGCTACAGCATAGCGCTAAAAAATCGCAACAATATATGAAGGATTGGAATTCTCTTGGAAAAGGCATGATCCTGCTTCCTCTTCTTCTGCTTTGTTTTCTAGGCTATCGCTATATTGACCATAAACAGCATATAAAAAATCCGATTGCTGCAAAAATCAGTTTTACGATTGCCGATGCGACATTTGATGATCATGATACAGTTCAAAAATATTTAGATGCTGACTTCCACATTGAGGATGAACAGGGTAAAAAGATATCACCAACCACTTCATATGCATCGTTAAAGAAAAATGACATGGAGAAGCGTTTATATCTAAAGAAAGGCAATAGCTATCTTGTAATTACTTATGACTCTGAAAAGGATACTTCTTTAAAGGACATGGTACCTAACAGTTTTACCTTCTATCCGGATTCTCATGTAAACCGGCTTCCCGATGGTGCTCAATTAACCTTTACTATTGAACAATTTCAGCTTTTTTATCAATCCTATCAAAATGCAGGCGGCATGTTTTCAAAAGTAGAGCCCTTAAAACCATACTGTGAAACTTCAACAACTTGTTTTGTTGAAACAAGCAAGTATCGCATTGAAACCCATTATGAACAGGAAAAGATGCAGTTTCTTCGCTACGTGATGGCATCTTCCTGATGAATTTGACATGTTGTCACGATCCTTGTTAAAACTTTTCCTTTACAGTAGTTATGCATTGTTTATTCATTCTTATACTTTATAGTATTTATGCATTACATATTTTTTCTTATACTTTATAGCATTCCTGCATTGCATATTTATTCTTATCCTTTATAATTTTCATGCATTGCATATTTATTCTTATCCTTTATAGTATTCATGCATTACTTATTCATTCTTCTCCTTTATAGTATTCATACATTACTTATTCATCCTTATCCTTTATACTATTCATACATTACTTATTCATCCTTATCCTTTATTACAAAAAAAGACTCCGCTACTTGAATAGTGCCATCTGCATGATACAGGTGTCCATTCATGGTAGGAGCCTTTTCTTATTTTCGTAATAATGAAAAATCAATTCCAATGCTTCTCTCAATGTTTCTTTGCTTATTCCCTTAGCCTGTCTTCACCGATGTTACCTGGTGTTGTTTTCGATCATCATAGGATATAGAAAAACAGAGCGCAATATCTTATCACATATAACGCACGTTATCATCTTCCACACAATAAGCATGCTGATCTTCACAACCATAGGTAGCATACGTTGGATATTGTTCACTGGCTTGTTGAAAACTTTTGCGTTCTTCTTCTTGATAATGCGGACAAAATAAGCCTTTTACCAATTCACAGCCTTTTATAAACCGCAAACCATCCGCACAGGCACTATAGCCATAGGAAAATAATACATTTGCTCCTGCACTGTATCCACAAATGACGATACCTGCTTCATATGCCTGCTGTAATACACTTACTAACTCATGCAGCTGTAAGGCTTCCATCAACATCTGTGTATCGCCGCCGCCAAGATAGACAATATCCGCAGCAAGGACTTTTTGGGCAAGTGTTTCTTTATCCAGTTTTGTATGCCATAAACGCAAAGCTTCTACTTCACAACCCAAACTGCGATAATATTGTTTAAATCGTTTGGCATAACCCTGATCATCATGAGAAGCAGCCGGAAGAAAGAGCACTTTAGGATGCGTCTTGTTCACTCGTGCGATTGCGTATAAATCTAAATGGCGAGTTTCCGCTTTTTGAAAACTGCCTCCACCAATTGCCAATAAGGTTTTCATGAAGTAAAGAAGCCCGATTTCTGCACTGCCTGCAAAGCTTTTTCGATGACCTCTTCACTTTGCACAAGCGCAATACGCACAAAACCTTCTCCATATGTTCCAAAAGCACTGCCCGGTGTTACCAAAATACCCGTCTTTTGGAGTAAGGCAATCGCAAATTGTTCACTATTCGCATAGGTCTTTGGTATTGCCGCCCACATAAACATGGTTCCTTTAGGGGAAGCAACTTCCCAGCCAGCTTTATGAAAGCCTTCTACAAGCATATCTCTTCGTTTTTGATATTGTTCCCTTGTTTCTTCGACAACACTTTGATCTTGTGTCAATGCCGTAATAGCCGCCTTTTGGATAGGCAGAAACATTCCATAATCAATATTACTTTTCAATTTTCTTAGCATGCCGACAATTTCTTTGTTACCGACACAAATACCGATACGAGCACCGGCCATGCCATACGTCTTTGAGAAAGAGTTAAATTCTATACCAATATCCTTTGCCCCTTCATAATATAAAAAGCTTCTTCCTTCTTCCCCATCAAAGACCAGATTACTATAGGCGGTATCATGAAGAACGATAATATCATTCGCCTTCGCAAAACGAATCAGCTCTTCATAAAAAGCATCGGGTGCCGTGGCTCCTGTTGGATTATTTGGATAAGAAATAATCATCATTTTCGCCTTACGGGCAATATCCTTAGGTATTTCATCAAATTGAATCAGATACTCATGTTCCTCGCGCATGGGCATTTCATAAATTTCTGCTCCGGCAATTTTCGGTCCATTGGCAAAGACAGGATAGCTAGGACTTGGAATCAACACAATATCCCCTTCATCACAAATAGCTAAGGCAATATGAGCCAAGCCTTCCTGTGATCCTTGCAGCGACAGGATTTCCGTATCTGCATCCAATTCTACTTCATAGCGTGTCTGATACCATTTCTTGACTGTTTGACGTAACTCATCAATATCATGCAGTGCATACATGTAGCTTTGCGGTTGTTTGGCGGCATCGATCAAAGCCTGAATGATTTCCTTTGATGGCGCTATATTAGGGCTGCCGATCGTAAAGTCATATACTTCTTTCCCTTGTTTCAGATAACGCTGTTTTTCTTCATCCAATGTGGAAAACACTGATGTTTCTAAGCGCTCCATTCGTTTTGAAAACTGCATGTGATCCCTTCTTTCATTTGCCCTCATTATAGAGGAAAATATGCATAACGGCAATAACTATTTCGCTTATGGAAAAAGAATTACACATCTTCTTCATTAAGTTTACGCTTCTGCTTTTTGTATGCAGGATGCATCTATCACTCAAAGTATCAACACATCCTTTTCATTGATATCGCTATTTTGCATATATAAAAACAACATAGACTATGGAAACGATTTTATTTTCTGCAATAGAAAATAGATATAGAGGATATCATTTGCGCTTTCATAAGTTAAAGAGTACAATAAGCATATAAAGTAAGCGTTTACAGAAAGGAAATATACTATGAGTAAATATATTTGTGAGATTTGCGGCTATGTCTATGATGAAGCAAAAGAAGGAACTCCTTGGAGCAAGCTTCCCGCTGATTGGGCATGCCCCTTATGTACAGCACCCTACGGCTGTTTTAAGAAAGTAGAGGATGATGCAGCAAATGATGAAGATAAAGTGACTGGTGATGAAGGTGGCTCGCTCGCTATTCAAGAACATGCCAGAACACGTGATGATTTAGAAAGCAACATGGAACTGATTCATGAAATGGCACAAGGAAAAGGCAGTCGCATTGAGGCCATGCGGACAAGAAAATACGTGGTTGGTTTTGATGATATCTTGCTGCTAGGTGGACAATTGGCTCATCCTCCTCTGCCTGATAAAGCTGAAGTCAGCACAACGACCATCCTAGGTAAAAATGCAAAGAAACCTATGGTTTTAGAACATGCTGTCTTAGTTTCTCATATGAGCTTTGGGGCTTTATCAAAAGAAGCCAAAACAGCCTTAGCTATGGGAAGTGCTGCTGTACAAACGGCACAATGTTCAGGAGAAGGCGGCATTCTTCCGCAAGAACGTGACCATGCGTATAAATATATCTTTGAATATGTGCCTAATAAATACAGTGTAACGGATGAAAACCTAAAGGCTGCGGATGCGATTGAAATTAAGATCGGGCAAGGCAGCAAGCCGGGTATGGGTGGCCATTTGCCTAAAGAAAAGGTAACAGAAGAAATCGCTACAATTCGCCAAAAACCATTAGGACACGATATTATCTCTCCTTCTCGTTTTGAAGAAATTACCTCAAAGCAAGCTCTCAAAGCATTAGTAGATGAGTTACGCAGCCGTAGTGAAGGCAGACCGATTGGCATTAAGATTGCCGCTGGACGTATTGAAGATGATTTGTCTTGGATTCAGTATGCGGCGCCAGATTTTATTACGATTGATGGAAGAGGTGGAGCAACCGGTGCATCTCCTAAGTATTTAAAAGACAATGCTACCGTACCTACCGTCTATGCCCTGGCAAGAGCAAGAGCCTATATGGATGCGCATGACATGCCACAGGAATTGATCATGACCGGAGGCTTTCGTACATCCGGAGAAATGATGAAGGCTTTAGCGATGGGAGCCGATGCCATAGCAATTGCCAGTGCAGCGATGATGGCGATTGGCTGCCAACAATATCGTATCTGTCATAACGGTAAGTGTCCGATGGGTATTGCCACGCAAGATCCCGCATTGCGCAAACGTTTTGATATAGAAAAAGGCGCAAAGCGCTTAGCTTGTTATCTGGATACATTGAAAGAAGAATTAAAATCCTTTGCCCGTGTCAGTGGTCATGATAATATTCACGATGTAACCCTAGCTGATCTTTGTACAACCAGTGAAGAGATTGCACGCTATACCGGCATTGCCCATTGCGGTTTTCATGAATAACCATTGACATCAGCATAAGAATTGCCTCACTGTGAGATTCAAAAAAAATGATAGACATCCTTTTAAGGTCCTTCTTCATCATCCGCAAACCATGATGAAGCAAGAACCTTTTTTTCGTACCCTATCATCTTTTTCTTCACATTACATTATCTTGCTTTTATATCTCATATCGATGATCCATAAAACATAGTGCCCATTTGCTCTATTCACCACATTAACCATCTTATGTTCATACATATCCTAGTCAACTTTTAAAGTTTCTTTACTAAGGCATTCATGCTTTGTTTACAAGCAATGAAAGGCAGCTTCATCCTATCCATTCGTATAGGATTTTTATGCAACTTTTTTATTTAAGATGCTGTTGCATCCAATTGGTAATTTCTTCTAAACGTTTCACACGATGTCTTGGTTTTCCACTGCGGCTTAGCTCATGATTCTCTCCTTTAAACATACAAAGTCTGGCTTCTACGCCATGCTCCACAAGCGCACTATACATTTGCAAACCTTCACTGTATGGGCAGCGATAATCCTCATTGCTATGAATAAACAGTGTTGGTGTTGTCACCTGATTGGCATACTTCAAAGGAGAATGCCACCACAACTCTTCTACGCTTTCCCAAGTATCTGCTTGCTGCTGATCTTTGGTGAAAAATTCCCCGATATCAGAGGTATGCGCAAAGCTGATCCAATTCGCAATCGAACGCTGACTTGCTGCTGCCTTAAAGCGATTGGTATGGCCAATGATCCAATTGGTCATGAAACCACCATAGCTGCCACCGGTTACCCCAACACGTTGTTGATCGATTGCCGGATAACGTTCTAAGACAACATCCGTAAACTTCATGAGATCTTCATAATCAATCGTTCCATATTTCCCATTGATATCCGCAAAGCCATTGCCTCTGCCATCACTGCCACGTGGATTTATAAAGAATACAAAGTAGCCTTGATTTGCCCACACCTGCATCTCATGATAGAACACGGTACCATAAACCGTTCTTGGTCCACCATGAATATCCAAGATTGCCGGATACTGTTTTCCCTCTTCATAGCCTACAGGTTTCATTACCCATCCATACAAGGTGATATCATCCGATGTGAAGTTACATTCTTCTAATGGACAAATAGTCTTTGTTTCATGCACCCACATATTGTAATCAGAAATGCGTTGGTAGGTTTTATTCGTTATATCCATTTGGTATAACTCTTGCAGTAAGTCCTCTTGCATACCGATAAAGATAAGACCTTTATCACTGATATCAAAAGCATCCACACTGCCGCTAAGTTCTAAAACCGCTTGGATATCACCCTGCTTATCCAGTGCATAGATATGTGCTTCATGCCTTCTGGTCGTAATAAAGTAATACTTATCTTGATATAAACAAGAATTCTTGCCACCACCGAGGCGACAGTCACTGCCAACACTTCCCCATAAGGAATCTTCATTTGCCGCAAACAATTCCAGCTTACGCTTCTTTAAGAAATAGAATTGTGCGTTTTCATTGATGCCATAACGTCTGCCATCACTGGCAATCACCAATAGCTCTTCTCCCCATGGTTCAATGCCGGAAATCATATATTCCCCTTGTTCAAGGATACACTTTGATGTGCCGGCCTTCCTATCATAAACATAAATACCTTGACGACCTGTCTGTTTGTGCTGGATGTTGACTTCACCAGTATAATATAGCAGCTGCTTTTCCTTATCCCATTTCACATCCATTACATCCATGATATCCGTGCTGATGCGTGTCAATGTGTCACTATTTTCTTCATATAGAAATAAGCTATTTCGTTTTTTATTAGTATAACCTAAACCATTCCCATAAAAAGGAAGCTCATCTAAGATCTCATAATCCTCCATGTCTTTCTTTTCTTTTAATGCCTTGACTTTTTCTTCCTCACCCAATGAATAGCAATATGAGTAATTCAGATCGTAATCTACCGTACAGGCATAACAGCCATCACTTACTTTCTGGATGCCGGTTACAACTAGCGGTATTGTAAATGCTTTAATTGCTTCTCCTCCATGTAAAGAAATACGATAAAAGACCGTACGTTCTTCTCCATTTTCCACAGCTTCTTGATCTTGTTTATCACGCAAAGAGGAAAACAACAGGGTATCTTTATCTTCCCAAAGATACATGCTTTCCTTACCACCATTGGTAAGCTGTTTGTGTGTTTTTCCATCCCATACATACAAACGTTGTTGATACGTATTATGTTTTTCATCACAAGTTGCTATGACATAAGCCGCATGTTCACCATCTTGTGCATAGGTTACATTGGATACAAATCGATACTTCAAAAAATCCCTTAACTGTAATGTTTCTTTCATACAAGCTCCTCCTGTTACATAGTATCATTATAAGCTTTTAATTCCAGGAAGACAATCAGAAGATGCCTTGATAATACAGTGAAAAGCTAACGAAGTTATCTTTCCCAGACGTATTTGTAAGTAGGAAAAAGAAGGTGTTTTTATGGTAACATTTTTTTCATCCTACCCTTCTTACGTAAGCCATCAAAGCTCCTCAACCTAAAAAAAGCTTCTCGTAAAACACAATCTTTTACTAGAAGCTTTTTAAGCTTTATTTTAATAACCGCAAGGGATGTATTGCATGCAGGCTACGCATCAATTGATAACTGAATTCTTCTAAATTTTTTTCGGTATTCGTTATTGCGTCAGGAAGCGTAACTACGCCGGGTTGAATAGAGAAAACACCGTTAAAATATGTATCAAAAGATGAGACTTCTCCTTTTTTCTGTCCACAGACTGCAATTACCGGTACCTGCATCTGCTTTGCGATGGACGCTATACAGACCGGCAGTTTTCCTTGTAAGCTTTGCTCATCCATTCGACCTTCTCCGGTAATTACTAAGTCCATATCTTTCATGCTGTCTTCAATATGTAAATAAGTATTCAAAAGCGTGAATCCAGAACTTACGCTTGTCGCAAATAGTGATAAAGCTGCTGCAATACCTCCACCAGCACCATAATAAGGCTGTTTCAGATCACGTTTTAGTAATTTCGCAACCAATTGTAATTGATTATCTAAGAAAACAATCTGATCATCTTGTGCTCCCTTTTGTCTTGCGAACATAACAGCCGCACCTTTTTCGCCATATAAAGGAGCATCCACATCGCATCCTACTGCTATTTCTACATCCGCAAATTGTTTTAAAACAGTATCCAGACTGTTTTGATCAAGCGTTTTAATCTTTAGCAAGGGATTTTCGTTTAAACCAAGTTCGCGATGATCCTTATCATGCAACCGGACACCTAATCCCTGAAGCATTCCTAAACCACCATCGGTTGTAATTGTGCCACCTATAAAAATTATAATTTTTTTATAATCATCCATTTGCAGCTGCTTTAATAAAGTGCCTAATCCAAATGTAGATGTTTGCTTCACTGTATCACGTGATACCTTTTTATCATGCAATCCGAAAATGGCCGCTGTTTCAATTGCACAAGTTTTTTTACCATTGTCATAAAAACTCAATACTGTTACTTTACTATCTTCAAAAAAAGCATTTTTACATGAATACCAAATCCATTCATAATCTGAAAGTGCATGAGCTAACGCCTGTAAACTATTCTCCCCTCCATCTCCTACCGGAATCACCACTGTGTTATCGGCATGATATTTCTTAATACCTTTTTCTATGGCAGTTCCTGCCTGGATAGAAGATGTAGCGCCTTTAAAAGAATCTATTGCTATTACAATCTTCATTGTTAATCATCACCCGACCTTTTTCTAATGATCTTAAAAGGAAGAAGTGAAGTGGAACGTAAATTGATCTTGATCATTCACTTGTAAAATGTCAATTGCATCACACTGCCCCTTTTCCTTGCAAGAGGTATTATTATCTGAATCATATAGCCACCAAGGACCCTTTTTAAAATCTTCTGTTCTTACTCCCAGCATTCCCATTAAGGTTGTACCATACTGTCCTTTTGTTGTTTCTACAGCTAATTCATCCGCATGTTGTAAAAAATCCTCTAATGTATGAATATTGCCCTTTACCGTGATATCTTTGTTCATTAATTCTTTCTTTTCCACTTCATGAATGACTTGAATATGCAGAGTGATTTCTCGTTCTTTTTGATCAGATTTCACAATCTTTTCATCTTTTTTCATACATCCGCTTACGCATAGGAAACAAATAATAAGGAATACTTTCCACATCTTATTCATATAAAAACCTCCTTTCGATTCGCTCTAATACCGATAAAACCGGTCTGGCACACACCAAATATAAACAAAAAGATAAAATGAACTGGATTGTTGAAGCCTTGAGTCCAACGATGAAATAAGCAAGCGCAAGATGCTTCGAAAATAACATAAATGGCAATTGCAGAAATTGTCCAGTGAGAAAAGAAAATAGTCCGCATAAGAATGCCGCAAGCAGAAAATGCCTCTTTAAACACTTAGCAAATACACTGATCACTAAGCTGTATAATGGATATAACAACAGATACATGAATGACCAAGGAGTCACTCCCTGTATCATCATGTTTAGTGTCGTAAATACAAATGCTGCCAATACCGCTTGTTTACGTGGGAAGATCAAGGCAAATACAACAAGTGTAAACGTGATACATTCTAAATATAGGATGTAGGAAAAGGAAGTAAAAATCAGCAGTTCCAATGCAGCCATAACCGCTATACAACTAAGATTTCGTGCATGCATAAGATTTACTTTCAAATACTATTTCTTCCGTATCCGCTTGCTGATTCTCATATAAACACATCATAAAAATGATATTTGATAAAAAATTCATAAAGTCCCATAAGATAGGATTTACCGGGATTCCTTCTTGTTTAACAGCATTTAAACAGCGTATGACGACCTTTGTTTCTGTTCGAAGGGTATGCAGCCAGCATGCTTGAAGACTTCCGCCGGGCAATACAAAGCACTTCATTTCAACATAGTACTTTTCATATAATCTCTCCAATTGTTGCATATCTTCTTGCGTAATTGCACAATTTCCGCGAATAGATCCATTCGCGTGATAGATCATAGATGTCAGCAGTTGAAGATCATCGCTATCAATTACTTTGACATAATGGGCACATAGCGCTGTTAAAGATGCCAACTTATCGGTCGCTACTTCATAATCACATAATGATGATGATTCATCTAAATAGCTGTATGCGCAATATTTCATCTGCATGCACATTCCTCCTCTTGATGTACTTCTTGTAATTGTTTGAAACAATACTCTGGTTTAGGATAATGTTGGCCAATACTCTTTGTTCGCCTCCATTAACTCATCAAGAATTTTCTTTGCTACAGAAGCACTTGGCACCGTTTTACTAAGTGTAAGCGCCTGCCACAATTTTCCATAGCTACCCTCGATCCAAGCTTCTACAACAAGTTTTTCCACATATAATTGTTCATTGATCAACCCTAATTGAAAGGATGGAATTTTACCTACCGTTAATGCTTCCGCTCCTGAAGATCCAACTAAGCACGGTATTTCAACCATTGCCGTATCATCCAGATTCGCTATCGCACCATTATTTTCAACAATTAGCAGCATTCGTTCTTTGGTGTTATAACGAATGGCACAAGCTAAATCGACAATAAAGCTTGCATGAACACCAACGGCAAACGTATCCTCTTTGGCTGTTCCCTTAGCTATAATGCGCTCTGCGATTCCGAAAACTTCCTTTTCTCTTCCTTCCATGACTTCATTTGCTCTTGTATAAGCTGGATTGCTATGTGCAACAACTTCATCCGGGAACAGATAATATTTTAAATATGTCGATGGAATCGTGGTAGGATCTAAGGCATAAATATCTTTTGCTTTCTGATATGTTTCTTTCCAGCTAGCATCTTTATGCTGAAAATCCTTCGCATTTGTCGCAAAACCGTTTTCTTTGATGTAGTCTTTCAAAATCGGCATCACATCTTTTCCATCTTTTGTATGGATATCTGTCCACCATCCAAAATGATTTAAACCATAATAGCGAACTTCAAAATCTTTTCTGGTATATGTTTTTCCTGTACGTTCACTAAGTGCAGCAGCCATCATCGTCTCTAAAGCAACCGGCATATCACATATATTGATAATATGTTTTCCCGGACGTAAACGTCTTGTAGCTTCAGCGACAATGGATGCCGGATTTGAGTAATTCAAGAGCCAGGCATTTGGTGAATACTTTTCCATGTAATCTGCTATTTCAATGACTGGTCCAATCGAACGCATGCCATAAGCAATTCCTCCAGGACCACATGTCTCTTGACCGACTACGCCGTATTTCAAAGGAATTTTTTCATCCTTTTCCCGCATTTCATATAGACCTACCCGAATATGGGCCATTACGAAATCAATTCCGGTAAAAGCGGTTTGGGGATCACTTGTCCAATTAAATACGATATCAGGTGCTTTCTCTTTCATCATGATCGCACATGCTTGCGCAAGTTTCGCTTGCCGTTCTTCATTATTATCATATAGCGTTATGCGTGAAATCGGAAAGCGATCTAAATTATCTAATAACATTAATACAATACCGGGCGTATACGTACTGCCCCCTCCTGCTATACAAATTGCTGATGATTGTTTCATTTTTATCTTCCTCCTTACGCAGAAACTTTTGTTCTGCTATTAACAATTTCTTTTGGTGATATGATCACGGAAACGCCATCAGGAATGACGTTAATGCTAAACGTTTCGTTCGGTAACATTGCTTTTGCCAGATTCATTGCCTCATCTAAGCTATGTGCCGGTACCATATGAAAATTGCGTACGGTTTTATCGTCTAACGAGGATACTAATATTACACGAGCTTTTAATAATACACGCACCAACACCTGAACTTGCCATTGATCAGGTACAGTATCTTCCGCCTTTATCGCCAAGATTTTCTCCATTAAGGTCGCTAAATCACGTTCTTCTTCAAACATGTGATAAAACATTTCGCCCCCATGCCCATCAATGGCTTCTGCTAATAAAAGGATTACCCCACCTTCTTTCACGGCTCTTTCGGCAGCACTTAGTCCTTTGACTGCCTGATAAAGATTTTGATCGAGTGGATAACCGCCATTTGTTACAATGACAAGATCTGTTGGCTGTGCATATACCTGATTATACTTCCTTACAAATGCCACACCGTTTGCATGTGCTTTCTGCACATCGCCGGCAACCGCATGAATAATCTTTTTCTGCTCATCTAGAACAACATTCACGATAAATGCCAAACGTGCCTTACGTGCAGCATATAACATATCTTTATGAAGAGGGTTGTCTTTTAAAATGCCACATCTGGCATACTCGCTGGAAATGAAGAAAGAATTATGATTATACATAACACTTGCCCTTGAAGCTACCCCAGGCAATACACTTTTCCTTCCTCCTGAAAAACCGGCAAAGAAATGCGGCTCAATAAAGCCTTCCGCGAGCAATAAATCCGCATCTGCGGCTATCGCATTGATCCATAGCTCACCTTTTGATGGTAATATACCAAGAAAACGCATGTGTTTTTGATCATCACAGTCATGTATGATGATTGTTTCTTTCTCAACAATTTCTTCACCAAACTTCGCAATCAATTCTTCACGTTTTGTTTCTCTATGTAAACCAGTCGCAATTAATATCGTGATTTGCGCATGTGGATTGCCTTTTCGTATCTTTTTAAGTATGAGTGGCATCAAGATGCGGCTTGGCACTGGTCGTGTATGATCCGATGCTATGATCACAATCTTTTCTTTATGCTCCGCCAACTTATCCAATCTGCTGGAACCGATTGGATTTTGTAAAGCTGTTTCCACTATAGCCGCTTCTGTCATTGTAGGTTTCACCCTCATTTGGGCAGATAGTATCTGCTTAACACATGCATTTTCGATATTGAGTTTTTTATATCCTTTTCCATAAGGCAATGATAATTTCATAGGTGCTCCTTTCAATTAAGGTGATAGCCTCCTTGCAATAAAAGATTACATGCTTGATCAATATTCCAGCCTCTGTGATATTCTGTTTCATTGCACTCATCTCTTGGATTACTTCCACACTCTGCATACAATTGATTAACACCGGCAAGAATTCCGAGAGATCTTGGTTCATGCATATTCATGGAAATTGATGGATTACATACCAATCTGGTAACTGCCGCAATTTTAGCAAGCTCAAAATCATCAATTTCTCCATACTTCTTCAACGCACAATCTGAAGTGTTCACACGCGCCATTACCGCCATCACCTTGACATCATATTCTCTGGCACGTAACATTTCTTTTACTATTTCCTCATAGGTGTGTTCCGGTCCTATTGGTTCAATACAATAATATAATTCTAAACCGACGGATTTGATTGCATCCAATGTTTGAATTCGTTTTTTCACTGGTATTGCCGTATCAATTCCTTCACGAAGTCTGACTATATGATAAGCACCGTAAAATCCTGCATCCTTTAATGCTTGAGCCTGTGTTAAAGTAAAATCTTTGATATTCGCTATCAATTTGATATGTGATGGCAGCAAACACTTCACAGCTTTTCCGATATCAAGAAAACGCTGAAAAGGATAGTCTGCCGTTGTCATTAAAAATAAAGAATCAAGTTTATGAAAAGGTAAGGATACTACCTTTTCAATGACTTCTTCTTTTGATAGTTCCATTTGCATGTCATCATGAAATCCATCCATCCGCATTGAACAAAATTTACAATTTCCGGAACAAGGTGCAGCATTCAAACCAATTTGCAGAAATACATATCCCTTGCTTTGATAATGTGCTTTCGAAATTGCATGTGCTGTTGATAAAAGTTCAAAATAAGATGTAGATAAATTCGTTATGGATAAAAGTTCCAACGCTTCTTTTTCATTCAAAACCTCATTGTTTGTTGCTTTTTTCAGTATTTGTCGAATCATTCTCACGCACCTCCCATATCTTTGCATGTAATGTTGTAGCTATTTCAGAACTTGATGTGAAACGTGCAGAATACAAAATGACAAGCAGATTATCTTTCTTTCCATCTATGCTTTTCCAAGATAATTGATCCCCTGCAAGTTCTATATAGAAAGCACCCTCAGCTAAATGTAAATAACCTTTTGCTCGAAAAATTTTATCTTGTAATGTTTCCAAATATTTAAGTAATTTACTTAAAGACATATCTTTAGCAATTAGGCACACTGTAGAAGATAAATCCATATATTTCTGATGAATTATTTCTTCATTTGCTTTATTTGTATAATGATCGGTTAAGATTTGTAAAGGAATTTGACAATAATCCGTTTCTATTATTGGTGTCTGATAGATACTCTCTAAATGTATATGTAATGTTTGCTTTTTTTGCTTAGTCACGAAAGATATTTTATTTATTATAATATAATCCGACTGTTGAAGTTGACGATGTAATAAAGGCACTACCCGACTCCATTTTTCAAACGTCACTGCATCTACAACAGTAATATTGCATATTGAGAATATATATCCCTGTTTCCTTAAATAAGCAAACGTTGATTTTTGCGTACTTGGATCACTGAAACCGCTCGTTTCAATTACAATATAGGACAAATCAAAAGACAACATCTGTTGCAACTTATCTAGAAAATCATATTGACGACAAGTACAATAGATAGAACCATGATGAATCTCTGTCATAGGAATCGACATCCCTTTAAATTCTTCTTGATCAATGTTCACACTACCAAACTCATTGATACAAAGTCCGATTCGCTGCCCTTTTAAAAGGGTAATCAATCATTTAATCAAGGTAGTCTTCCCGCTTCCTAAAAAGCCATGGACACAAATAATTTTCATATGCTTTTTTCCTTCATGACCTCTACCATATCATAAAGACAACATATCTTATTTCCCTTTCGCACATGGAGAAGTCCTTGCCCATCTTTTGGTAATAATATATTTTTCAGCTTATCCAATGTTCCCTCTATTACTTCAACTTTATGAGTTTCCTTTAAGTTCGCTATATTCTCATTGTCTTTTTGAGTATGAAACGTGACGTACAATAACGTTTGCTCATGATACAGCATATGCATTACATAATCTGCCATTTCTTTTCCATAGCTTTCAATATAAGATGCATATTCCTTATTTTGATCATTGCCATCCATATTTGATAAGCATCTCCAACATGCATTTTTAACCTGTAAATCCTCAGCACAGTTATCATCACATAAGAGCGAAAAACAGTCATGTACCCTTGGAACATACATATCACAGGTTCTGGCACAAAGGCCTTCAATTGCATTTCCACAAATGCCATACAACAAAATAATTTCATCTGCATCGTATGCTTCATCACAAAGACTCTGTAGTTTATCGTGAAGCAGTGAAGGATGATTATGTGATGCGATGGTTACATAAGTTATCGTATAGGCATATGGCAGTTGCTGCTTGATCTTATCAAAAAAAGGACGAAAAATTTCACATGCTATGATTTGTTTCATAAGAACCACATATGCTCCATATAGGTATCCATGAAGCCTTCTTGTTGTGCCAATTCCACACAGACACCTTCTTTCTGTAAAGTTTCTGCTTTTGACAGCGCATTTGTTTGCATGATTTGAATAGTTCCTTGCAAAGCACTGTTACCAATTATGGAGCAACGTCCAAGAAATGCTGCCGGTAAGATACCCAGAGTAATCAATGTCTGTATCTTTAATGCTTTTCCAAAACCACCTGCGATATAAACATGTTGAATATCCGATGCTGTTAATTGACATGTGGCTAATAAGCTTTCGATACCGGTACGAATGGCCGACTTAGCCAATTGAAAATTGCGAATATCTTCTTGTACAATGGAAACATTTGCAGATAATTGACATGTTTGTTTTAAATAACCGGTTTCATCCATATCCTTCATTCTTAATAATTCAGCAATTCCTTCCATATAGCCACTACCGCAAATGCCGATTGGTTTCGTATTTCCAATTGTGTTAAAGCACCAACCGTTTTCGTAACGAATTTGATAAATCGCACCATCGGTTGCTGCCATTCCATGTTTCATATTCCCACCTTCAAAGGCAGGTCCGGCAGCCGTTGACGTCACATACATCTTCCCGTGATGACATAAGACCAATTCACCATTCGTCCCCAAATCAAGCAGCATCGTATGCTCCTTCATACGCGTACTTAAGGAAATAATACCGGCTAAAATATCGCCTCCGACAAAGGCTGAAAAATGGGGTAAGATCGTGATAGGTACCGTCATAGGTAATTGAAACCAATTATCCGTAAGGATCTGTGTTTCTGTAATAGGACAAGTATATGGATATTCACTGATTTTTCTGGGATCAACGCCTTGAAAGATATGCACCATGGCAGGATTCCCGCAAACATACATGCAAGATATTTCTTTTTGAAAGCAGCTTTGAAATGTTTGAATGCTCTTTTTCATCCGCTGCAAGAGAATACTTTGTAATGATTCTACCCCATGTTCATTACAATATTGAATTCTCGTTATGACATCAGCGCCGAAACTACGCTGTGGATTTACAAAGGCATCTTCCCATAAAACCTCCCCGGTTTTGCGATCGATATATGCCATTACCACGGTAGTAGTTCCTAAATCAATCGCAATGCCGATGCCCTTTTGTGTTTTATTCGCAAATACTTGTTTTTGCAAAGAACCCAGAATGCGAAATCCGGTTTCTTGATTAATTGAAATTGCTATATCTTCTTCAGCTTTTTCATGACAGCACGCCAAACGTATTCCGGCCTTAATTTCCTCTTTGCTTAACAGCCTTTTTTCAGTATCCGTTATTGGCATCGTTCCTTGTACAAGCGTAATACGGCATTTCCCGCATGTCTGATTTCCAGCACATGCCGCAGACAGACAAGAATTTTCTGACAACGTTGACCAAAACGGTTCCGCTTTTTTAAAGCTTAGTTTCATCATACTATCTTTCTTTATCTTATGATGATAAGTCAAGCAATCGCTGCGCTAAGGTTATCGCATCGGGTTCATAAATATCGGCACCAATTTGTTGGCAATATGCCAAGGTGACCGGTGCTCCCCCTACACAAATCTTAACGCTATCGCGTAATCCGGCAGCAATTAATGCTTCCACCGTTTGTTTCATGGATGGCATTGAGGTCGTCAGCAAAGCCGACATGCATACATAATCGGGCTGATAGGTCTTTACCGCTTCAACAAATTTTTCTGGCGCAACATCTACCCCCAGATCAATCACTTCAAAACCTTTTGATTTCAACATCAATCCTACAAGATTTTTACCAATATCATGTAAATCCGTCTTAACAGTACCTAATACAATGATTCCTTTCGTCTCAACGTTATGTTTCAATAATTCAGGGCCAATTAAATCCAATCCTGAATTTAAGCATCTGGCAGCAATTAACACTTCGGGAATAAACGCTTTGCCCTGTGACCATTTATCAGCAACATTTTGCATAGCTACTAAAAAGGCGTCATTTAATAATACGGTGGCTGGGATTTGTTCACGCAATGCCTCTTGAACATGCTCATTAAAATCCTTGATCTTTCCTTTTTGCAATTCTGTAATAATTGCCTTTAACAATTCTTCTCTTGTCATCGTTATCTCTCCTATTCATCTGATGTGGTAGTTGCTTCTATCCCATACCATTTTTCTTTATCTGCATAAGCGGGAGATGCATGCTGTCCATTTCCCTTTTGTTCAATCTGTGATCCATAGCGATATGCTTCTTCCACAAATGCCAAATAGTTTTCCAAAGGTACATTATCCCCAATACGGTTACTGATGGTATAAATCATCTTACCTTTATGCGGCTGCCAAAAGGTATCTGCTAAGAATCGTGTTTCTGCACGAATATCTTCGACATTGCCAAATGGAAATAAACGCTGCAAATCAAATCCACACCAAAAGGCCAAATCATCTCCATATGTTTCCACGATTTCTTTTTCATCCATGCAATATTTTTGAACAGGATGCAATACATCAATTCCGGCTTCTACTAATGATGGTAATAATTCACGGATGTCTCCACAGCTATGGAACCAAACATCAATACCTAATTCATGGGCACGCTCACAAACTTTTTTATAGTAAGGTAAGTAAAATTCATCAAATAATTCTTTGGACATAAACGGCCCTGTCTGCATTCCGATATCATCTAACACCGTAATCCCGTCAATATTAGCTTCCTGTACCCCACGTTCCATCGTCCGTAAAATGTATTTCAAGCGTTTCTGATTCAGTTTATGAACACGCTCAGGTTCCAAATACATATCCAGCAGCGTATTTTGTAACCCCCGGAATTTTACCTGATACCACATGAAGAAAGGCGTGATTGACATTAAACGATATCTTCCATCTTCTTGTGGCGCTGTTTCAAATAAATCAGGATGTTCGGCATCCGGACAATTTTCGGAAATCTGTTCAATTACATCCCAATCCAAAGCATTTTCTTCATCAACGGCAACGGATTCTCCCGGCTTTCTTTTCAATGATGGATCTGCCCCTTCTACATCACAGTAGCAAAACTCCCCCTTTTTCCCAAAAATGGCCGGTTTTTTCATATAAAACGGAGCGGCATCACAAGGCATACGTTCATGCAAATCATTGATTGGTTTATGTTTATACTCACTTAATTCATCAACATGAATCCAATGACCATGGATGATAACAGCAGGGCGCAAGGCACCTTCACCCTTAATCAGACTGCGAATTTCTTCCCTGGATAATGGCGGATATTCGGCATTAGGGAATTGTTTATATAATGGCATTTACTTACCTCCTATTTTTTTAATGGTACTTAAAAATTCATCTACTGTAGGTATCCGTGAGGACCATATACAGTTTCCATTTACATAAATACAGGGCAGATGCTCTACATTCATTTTGCGACAACGCGCTATGCTTGCTTTATCTACATACATATATTCGATGTAATCAAAAGCATCACTTTGGCGATGATATGCTTCCTTAACCATATTCATCGTGTAGGTACATGCTGCGCATGTTCGTGAATCTAATGTAAATACTTCGACGATTGGCCGTTGCAAATCATCATAGTGTAAAAGCTCTATTTCGACATCATCGAATGTCTGTTCAGGATCATAATATTGTAAAGCTGTTTTAACATTCTCATAATCAGTGACTGCCTGATAACAAGCGATGCCATTCTCTACCGGAACATCAAAGGGCATATCACAGCCCGGTGATATAATCAAATCATCTGTACCTTCACATTGCTCAATAATATCAATGACCGCCTTCATATTGTCCTGTGAGCTACCATGCAGCATAGTAATCGTAAGCTGGATATTTCCTCCTAAAACCACATCATATTTTCGGCATACTGCCAAAGCATCCTTCATACACACGTTTTCATCAACCGAGAGACAATCTGGTTTCATTCGACATAAGACTTCCAGATTCGCCGTAGCATCCCCACAGACAAACAAGCAGGAAGGAACATGACACGTTTTTAAATGTTGAAACAACTCCGCATATGCATCTAGCAAAAACATTTCGATATGCTCAGATGATATTTGCGATAATAAAGGATCGACATAACCGATAATATCCATACCATTTTGCAGATACATCTGGGCAACAGATGCACAAACCTCTTTACAAAAAGCAATTAATTTATGAACATAATCCGCATCATCATACATATCCATAAAGAGCATTTGTCCTCGTAAATGTGATGCCAAGGTAAATGGTCCGCAGATCAATCCATATAATGCCGTATGTTCAGAAACAAGTTCCTTCATTTTCCGCATAGCTTTAAGAACAATCGGAAACCGTCCATCTTCTTCCTCTGGTATCATGCAGCGACATGGTATCTTTTTTTCATTTTCAAAAGGATGTGTACGGACAGTGGGAGGTACTTTTCCTCCCTCGTCCCAGTACAGTTCACAACCTAAAGCTTCTGCTTCTAATTGAAGATCGAAAATAACAGGCTGTCCATCCGGATGATAATATGTGTTAACACTCATCAATGCCTCAACAAGCTTATCTGCATCATGTAAGATTTCATTGGCATCATAGCCACATAGCGAACCTGCATGTACTCCTGCAAAGGGCACCCACGGCGCTCTTGCGAATCCTTTTTGATGTTGCAATACTGACATCAACAATTGTTTATCACTCATATTGCCTCCTTTGACTTAATCTTCTAATCCTAACGCTTCACAAACCCTTGTGCGATGATCTCTTGCGGCAGGCCCATAAATCACTTGGATATATTTGCCATTCATAGCGATTCCACTATTGCCTGTTTTATTCAGCATCTCTTTATTTACAAGAGTTTCATCCTTCACATCGACACGTAAACGTGTAAAACAATTGCTCACTGCAAGAATGTTATCCTTGCCTCCCAAACCTTCAATAATCAATCCGGTAATCATATCTTTATCAGAAATAGTCACTTCACCATCTGTGTTTAATGCCAATTGAGAATCACTAAGATCTTCTAAATTATCGGTACGACCAGGTGTCTTTAAATTGAATTTCACAATGAGGAACTTAAAGACAAAGAACCAGGTAATCGTCGCAATCGGACCTAAAATTAATGCTAAAGGCCATTTGGTCAATCCAGCTCCTAATACGAAATTCTGTAAGATGGTTTCTAATAATCCACGCCAGTATACTTGTATACCAATCAGATAAGCAACCGTCGCAAATACCCCGGTAAGAACGGCATCGACAACCCATAATAACGGCGCACAGAAGATAAAGAGGAATAGCATCGGCTCCCCAAGTCCAGCCATGACGCAAGCAATACATGCCGGAATCACCAATTTCTTAATCTTTGCTTTATTTTCGGGTTTCGCAGTCGCAATAATAGCCATTGCAATTCCAGGGAAACCAAAGATAACGGAAATATTCGTCTGGAAGAATCGCATGGATTCATGCAAAGAAGTAATACTATTAGCATTTGCTAATTCTGCTAAAGCGATTGGTTGTGCTCCTGCATATACCTGTCCTGCGATTTCAGCAACACCACCTAATTCAGTATAGAATAATGGTGTCCAGATAAAATGATGCAAACCGGTCGGAATTAATAGACGTTTCAAGAAATCGTATAGGAATACACCAATACCACCGGATTCTCCTAAGAATTGTGTAATGCTATAGATCACACCGGACAATAACGGCCATACATAAACAGCAATTAGAGAAAAGGCAAAGGCTACAAAAATTAATAAGAAATAGGTAAATTTAGCACCGCCAAATGGCTCTAGCAACCCTTTAAAGGAAGTTGAACTAAACTTATTATGCATATAACCGACCAGGCAACCTAAAATGATACCAAGGAAGACACCCATATCGGTAATTTGCATGCCAAGCTCCATTTTCTGACCTGTCCCCATCAGCATTTCAGCATCTGACAGTTTTCCAGTCACATTCAACATGGCATTGTTTAAGGACATAAAGGTTAAATACGTTAATACAACAAGAATGGCTGCTTCCATTTTGTTTCTTTTAGCGAAATGTGTTGCCAAGGCAATGGCAAACAGAATGCTCAGATTTCCGATAATATATGTCATTGCTCCAGATATTTGTTTTGCGAAAGTGCTTACGATGTCTGGCATAAAATCAAACTGCAAAATCTGACAAATAGCCACTACAATTCCCATAAGTGCCGCAAAAAATACAGGCTGTAAAATACCACGAGCAAAGCTTTGCATGGTTCTTGATATTTTTTCTTTCATAATGCTTTTATAACGTTCAATATTTGAATGTTAATCTCCTTTCCAAGTTTATTTGATAAGATTGTTGTTGCGTTTTGTTACTTAACATTGTTAGTGTTGGTTTGTAATCATCCTTTCTTTTCTTGCATCATGTGGCCACTTCTGATTCCAAGGATCTTTATTTCAAAAAAACAAGACCCGATGATAAAGTAGCGCAACTCTTTCCTGTGCGTACTTATCACCGGGTCTGCCTTTTCAGTAACACTCCCAGTACCTATTTCTTTTTCACGTTTCGGTTAATATGGATAGCCAAATAGATACGTTCCTGTTCCGAAATCGTATACCCGAAATTTTCTTTCACATATTTGACTATTTCATCCACACATTTTTGAGCCTCCAGATATTTCCCTTGGAGTAACTCAATAACTTCCTGATCATTTTCTTCCATTTGCTTTAACACGATCCGTTTCGCAAAGAAGTTCAGATGTGTTAATAAGCGTAAATAATCTAAACTATTTTCTTCAAATTCGATTTGATAATACTCTTTTATGATGCGTACAACACCATTGACGATAACCATGACATCCAATGTCTGATTGATGTCAGATGTACAGTTGGTAGCGTTCATAATGTGCATGGCAATAAATCCTGCTTCACTGGAAGGTAAGCGAATATGCAATTTCTTCTCGCAGTAATCCAATACCTTTTTCGCAACATTGTATTCATTCTTATAGATAATCTTAATCTCTGCTAACATAGGACATGATAGATTTAAATGCTCTTTTGCTCTTTCAACAGCAAAGGAAAGATGATCCATAAGCAGTACATAGATTTGTGGATTCAGCTTAATACCCAAATCCTTTTTTACTATTTCTACCGTATAATCGACAATATCAACATATTCTACAGATACACGTGTTAATGTGTTAAAAAGTTTTTTATATAAATCTTCACTGTCCGCGGCAATGAATTTCTTTTCCATATCCTCATCTGAGATATATTCACCGCGTTTCTTTCCAAAGCCTACACCGCCACCCAGAGCTATGAGCTCTCTATCCTTTTCATCACATACAATAACAACGTTATTGTTTAAAACCTTACTTATTTTATAATTACCCATTTTTATTGCTTCTTATTGCAAATACTGGCGATGGCTGTCTTCCCCTGCGTGACTAAGTTCTCACTGTACAACTGAATACGCTCACTTTCGCAATCCATGAAAATTAAAATGGTATCTGTATTTATGTTTTTTTCTTTAAAGAATTGTCTGTCAACCTTGATTAAAGGATCACCGACCTTTACTTCTGCATTTTTTGTCGTCAGCACCTGTAGACCCTCTCCTTTATACATGCATGTATCAACACCTACATGAACAAGTATATTGACACTTTCATTTTTCACAATGACTGCATGCTTCGTATCTGCAATCATCTCAATTGTTCCTGATATTGGGGAAAAAACGTAAGCGTCATCGGTTTTGATAGCGATTCCTTCTCCCATCATCTTTGTGCTGAAAATATCATCCTTCACCTGTTCCAGCGCATATAAACACCCGGAATTCGATGAATAAACCTCAATTTTTTGATTTTTTGGCTTAAAAAAACGTAACATAATTACCTCCATTAAAAAGTATACAAGTTATTACTATAACTCATGCCTGTTTTTAACAGTAACACGTTACAAGTATATTATAAGCCATTTATGGCCATTGTCAAGCGCTTACATAAATTACCATTTAAAATTTTTATAACCTGTTCATCTTATGGGAGTAGCTTCTGTCGATCATTATGATTTTTTTAATAGTGTTTAGACATAGCTAGCTATCGATGTCCTACTTTATAACCGCCATATAAATTCATGTATATGCTCTACAGAAAAAGGACTCTTCTCAATGAAAAGTCCTTATAAGAGTGAAACTTATTTCTTTCCGTTCTTTTTTGGCAGACGTTTCTTCTCCGTCTTTTTCTGAGGTGCAGGCATTGGCTTCTGTTTTCTTTTTTGCTGCTCTGGTTTAGGTTTCTCTGTTTGTCTTGGCGTATCCTTTTTTACTTCCTCTTCTTTTAAAGCTAATACAACTTTTGTTCCCCCAATGTAATCATGCAAAGCACGATGACTCGCCGTATAGATTGCTAAAACGACCGATAGCAATGTAAAGGCAATCCCGATATACTGCCAAATAGCATCAACATATACCCATGTTACTAAAGTCACCAGCTGACGAATATACGTAGATATGATAAATAAGGTTCCTTCCATCAGGAAGATAGCAATTCCTTGACGTAAGATCAATTCCTTTACTCTGACAGCTTTCCCATCTTTGCGTACGATACGCAGACCAAGCAGATGCTTACCAAGCGTCTGTCCCCTCCAAATCTTACATGGTACGACAATATAGTACAGAATGGCTGCCAACAGGCATAAGATACCTGCTATCATGCCCCAATAACGTTCAAAACCTAATGCCTCAAACACATACAAATCAGAAAACATGTCACTTTTACCGGTAATGACACCATACAGCAAGACCGCTGGAAAACCACTGATGATACCGCCTAAAGACCAATCGATAAAATAGGCACCTAAACGTTTCCCCATAGGGATATCATTCGGTGTATGATCCAGCTTGCTGCTTAATTTACGAAAGATACCAGTTGTTTCACTCATATAGTTAACCTCACTTCTTATTTGTTTTTTGCATATAGCCAATCCATGGCTTTTTTAAATCTTTGTAATCCATCCTCTAATTTTGCTCTTGGACAACCACAGTTCAAACGCAAATATTTTTCACCGTTTGTACCATACGTTTCCCCTTTCATGATGGCTACCTTGCCTACATGTACCAAAGCCTCCTGAATCTGCTCACTGGTAAATGGCACATCCCTGCCATCAATCCAAGCTAAATAGGTAGCATCCGGTGCTTTGAAATGGAAATCCGGTAATTCCTTAGCAAGGAAGGTTTCCACATAATGCATATTATCTCTTAAGTATTCCACCATCTGATCGATATAATCATCACACTGTGTATAGCCAACCATGGTTGCATACATCCCTAAGATACTGACAGAATTCAGGAAATCTTTCTTTCTTGTCTGAAAGAGGAAGCCATCTCTGATTTCTTTGTTAGGGATGATGACATAAGAACCAATCAATCCCGGTACATTTAAGGTCTTGGAACAGGAGGAAGCTAAATACAGCTCATCGTATTGATCCAAAAATTTCAAGATCGGGGAATGACGGCGTGCACCGATTTGAATATCCATATGAATTTCATCAGATATGATCTTTACCCCATAACGACGACACAAGGCAATGAGCTTACGTAATTCTTCCTCGCTCCACACTCTGCCAGTTGGATTATGCGGAGAGCATAATAGGAAGAGTTTCGCCTGTGCCAGCTGTGTTTCTAGCTTCTCAAAATCAATTACAAAGCTGTCATTCTCATGTATGAGATCATGTGAAATCAATACACGCTCATTATCCTCAATCACGGTGAAGAAAGAATCATACATCGGATTAAAGGTCACAACTGCATCGCCTGGCTTTGATAACAAGCGAATCAATAAGGATACAGAATACATGACACTAGGACTGTACAGCACCCAATCTTCTTCCATGGCGGTAGCAAAACGGCGTTGAAAGAAACCTGTGATAGCACCTTTGAAATCATGATGATTCCATCGGGTATATCCATAAATTTCATGCTGCGCCACAGCTAAGATTTTTTCCGTGATGGGTTTGGGGATCTTAAAGTCCGTATCGGAAATGGAAAAAGGCAATAAATCTTTTTCTCCAAAACGATCTTCAATATAATCCCATTGCGTACAATACGTACCTAAACGATTGTTGACTTCATCAAAATTATATTTCATAGCTTATTCCTCTTTTAAAATTATCATATCTTTTGTAGTCTTGTTCATTGGTCTGCCAATACCATCAATAATGACAACATCATCCTCAATGCGAATACCACCGACATTTGGCAGATAGATGCCCGGCTCACAGGACATCATCATATGTTCATCCAGGATGACATCCCCCTTCTCATTCAGAATCGGATATTCATCTCCATCACCGATTCCTAAACCATGTCCTAAGCCATGATCGAAGTAATCGCCATACCCGGCTTTGGTGATAATATCACGAGCTGCTTTATCTACATCACTCGCCAAAGCACCTGTTTTCATAGCGGCAATTCCTGCCAGCTGTGCTTTCAAGACGATATGATAGATCTTTTCAATTTCCGGCTGTGGTTTGCCAAAGAAAGCAACGCGTGTCATATCAGATTGATAATTTTTATACTGAATACCAAAATCCATAAGAATCGGTTCATGTGCTTTGATCTTACGTCCGGTTGGACGACCATGTGGCATAGCACTGCGTTCTCCTGTTCCTACGATGGTTTCAAAAGACATCTGCTGCGCTCCTGCCTTGATGGCAAAGTATTGTAACAGTGCACTGATTTCATACTCACTCATCCCAATGTATAACTCTTTTAACACACGGGCATAAATTTCATCCGTGATATCCACTGCTTCCTGCATGATGGCAATCTCTTCATCATCCTTTTGGATACGAATCTTGGCAATTTCATCACCAAGCAGACGAATGATAACACCTAATTCTTCTACCTGACGATATTCTTTGATCAGCATTTGACTGGCTTCAACACCAAGTGAAGTACAGCCATGCTGTTTCAGTAACTCTTCAACCGTTCCTAAATAGTTACGACCAGTTTTATGGGGAGCATGAAGAATGATGGTTAGATCATGTTCACGTTGTTTTGCTTCGGTAATATAACGACCATCTACAATCAGATATGCTGCATCTTTTAGGATCAATACCTGACAGCCACTTCCGGTAAGAGTGTCCATATATTTCTTCATGGTCTTGCTTTTGATAAGCAGTGCATCTAACTTTTCGTCTTCCAGAAACTTTTGTAATTTCTTTAATCGTTTTGCCATGTTGCACCTCCTTGCTTTCTTTTTAGGGTAAAGTAGAAACTGTTTTTCTGATGCTAGGTGGTACTAATACAACTTGGTAGTTCTCCTACTGCCTATGATTTTATTCTACTTAACCTTTTTTTATCTCTTTAAAATACGTAAGGCAAGCGAAATGCTTGCCTTTGCTCGTAAGATTTTCGCTTTTTACGTAATTAGAAGTCCAAATCTAAATCATTTAATAATGCTTCATCTTCTGCAGAGATGACTGATTTCTTCTCTTCATTTTCATGTTCTTTTTCAAGCTCACGTTTTTCAAATAACTTGAAGAATGGATACCAGATTAGAATTGAAAGAATCAACTGAATACCGTTTGCCACAATTGACATGTAATCGCCATTGGTTAAGAAACCTTCTAGGAAGACACCAACGTATGGAGGGGTAAAGGTAGAACAGCTTACCCAACCAAAATGCATCATCCAGTGTGGAATCGTACCGATGATACCACCGCAGATTACATAAGGGATAAAGAAGATTGGATTTAATACGATAGGTGCACCAAATAGGATTGGTTCATTGATACCGAACAATGCCGGAATCAAGGCAACACGTCCAACCTGTTTCTGCGCTTTTGATTTTGATAATAAGCACCAGAATACCAAACCGAAGGTTACACCGGTACCGGTAAAGTTACCAAATGCAGATTCTACACCAGGTGTGAAGAAGTGCATAGCTTTTCCACCGGCTTTTACCATTTCCATATTTTCAGCCAAGAACTGTGTAGAAATTGGGCTTGTAATAGGGCTTAATACAGATGGATGGATACCGAAGAAGAACAGTAAACAACGTAAGATCTGTAAGAAGGTAACAGCAAATGGGTTATCCATAGAACCAACAAGTGGGGCAAACAGATTCGTAAAGATCATTGGTGGCACAGTGTGTAAACCATTGACACAAACCACGCGGATGATCAGGAAGAAACCAATTACGATAACAGAAATAGGAATCATTTCAAAAGATCTGGATACGAAATCAGGTACTGATTCCGGCATCTTGATCGTAAAGTTTTTCTTTTTACACCAGCGGTATAATTCTACTGCGATAATAGAGGCAAACATTGCCGCAAACAAACCTTTTGGGCCAAGGTAAGTTGTCATGATACCGCCATCTTCAGTATAATCAACGGCCATCATCAAGAAGGCAATGACACCCATGCTTAAGGTACCAGGTACATCCAGCTTATAAGACTGAGCTAGATGATAAGAGATAACAGCGGCTACATATAAAGACATCAACGCCATACCGACATTGTATGGAATATAAATAATGTCAAGGTTTGCTAAGATCCACTGTGAAATAGGATTGTTTTCTCCAATCATGTTTGGAATCGCTTCTGGAATCAAACAGAAACTACCGATGATCAACAATGGTGTCATTGCTACCATCGCTTTTTTAACGGCACTTAAGTGTCTTTGTTTATCCATCTTATTGGCGATTGGAGTCAGGTATTTGTTCATAAATGCTTCAAATTTGTCAAACATACGTTCACTCTCGCTTTCTTATGTGTGTGTATTTCCCCCGATGGAAACTATTTGTTCATGTCAGCTTTTTTTCTTGCGATCAAAGCCATTTTCATGACGGTTGCCCCATCCATTTTTCCATAGGTTTCCTTGTCAACGATGACATATGGAATCTTATATGGATCAATGATTGGTTTGATGTAATCAATCTTGTGGGCAATCTGTGGACCAACAACCAGAACATCCGTGTTTTCTACTTCGGCATTCAGTAAATCTACTGGAATAGCTTTAAATTCAAAATCAGCTTCATTCAGTTTAGCACTGTCTTTTACCGTCTTTTTCATACTGTCCATCAGCATGGTTGTGGAAAATCCACCAGCGCAGCATAATACGATCTTCATCTTACTTTCCCTCCTTTGCTTCAAATACGTTTATCATTTCCTCAATCAGATCTCTTGCCAATTGAGATGTCATGTAATGGTCCTGTGCATGAACCATTAATAACCCAACTTCCGGCTTGTTTTCGCCTCCGGACATTTCCGCTGTAATCAGCTGTGTCTGGATCTTGTGCGCTTCCAAGTCAATCTCTCTTGCTTCCTGTAACAGCGCTCTAGCCTCGTCATACTTACTTTCTTTCACTTTCTTTAAAGCTTCAAATGCTTTTGCTTTGCTGTCCCCAGCGGCAGATATCATTCCTACGATCTGCTGTTCCATTTCATTCATACTTCTTACCTCCTTGAAAATCGATGAATGTTTCGTAACGTTTTTTATCGATTGCCAATGCAAGTTCCCTGACGAGTGCAATGGCATGTTCTAAATCTTTTTGATGCACCAATGACCATGCACCATGGCAATAGCGCAATGGAATACCAATAACGATTGCGAGTTTACCATTTCGTGTTAAATGGGCATTTCCTGCATCGGTTCCTCCACCGCTGAACATATCACATTGATAAGGAATCCCATGCTTGCTTGCCGTATCTTTCACAAATTGCAATAGTTTGGCATTCGGTGCCATCGTTTTATCATAATGGACGATCATACAGCCTTTTCCAATCTGCCGATGATTCGTATAGTTTTTTACCAGTTCCGGGTTATTGGCAACATCAATGGCAAATACAATATCCGGATCTATCTGATAGGTTGCCGTCTTTCCACCGCGTACGCCAACTTCTTCACTGCTGGTTGCGGCCATATATAAATCACAGCGATGTCCGCATGCATGTAACTGTTTGAGTGCTTCTGCGATGACATAACAACCACTTCGATCATCCATTGCTTTTCCTGCGATGATCGCATCACGATTTAAAATATCACAGTCACTGGCAAAGCACACCATATCACCGATGGCTACACCAAGTGCTTCGACTTCTTCTCTGGTATCGCAGCCTACATCGACATACATTTCTTTTACAGCTCCCTGTTCATTTTTCGTAACATTCAAGATACCCTGTACTTTCTTTCCCTCTGCGGTTGTGATGCGTACTTTTTGCATCTCTTTGCTTTTATCCAAAACACCGCCTAAGGCAATCAAATAAACAAACCCAATATCCGAAATATGCCGAACCAGAAAACCAACTTCATCCATATGTGCCGCAAACATCAGCTTTACGCCATCTTTTTCACTGCCCTTATCATGAAACAGCATGCTGCCAAGATGATCATAAGAAATATCATCACAGGCATCCTTTAACTCTTCATAAAGAATCTCACGTACTTCATCTTCCTTTGATGCAACAGCATCCGCATTGCTTAAACGTCTTAGTAAGTCTTCTTTCATAGCGTTCCTCCATCCAACTCTTTCATCACGATCAACAATTCTTCCAATGTACGATTGCGCAATACCCGTTGTAAACGTTTTTCATCATTCATCAACTGGTATAACTTTTTCGTAATATCCTTATGCACCTCATAATCCTCTTTTGTAAGAGAAACCATGAAGATGATGGAAGCTTGTTTATCCTCATAGCAAATTGGCTCTTCCAGTATGCATACGGAAATCAAATTGCGGTTTGCACATATCTCAATCGGATGTGGGATACAGACACCATTCATATAAATGGTACTCATATACGATTCGCGTTCCATGACATATTGTGCGTAAAGCTCACCGCCATAGCCACTCTCTTCAATCTGCTGTGCCATTTCCTGCAATAAGGCAAGGTAGTCATCACTCTTGCGAATTTGAAAGAAGTGTCGATCAAAGATAGAATACAAATAGGAATTCGCATCTGCGATGGATAGAGAATCACAGTTATCATACTGTAATACCTGTCGGATGCGCATGAGATCTAAATCATCCAGAAGTTCTTTGATATAGATGACAGGTGCCGCAAAATCACGATCCAGCGGCATAATGGTAAAGATTAAATCGGGATGATAGCGTTCCAGCTCATCCATTTGCAGGAAGCTAAAGGTTTCCACATCCGCTTGTGAGAATAACGATTCGATTTGCAGCTTGATTAGATATGCACTGCCTCCACCGGAGGAACAGACAACGCCAATGCGATTAAAGCGCAATATCCGCGATTTTCGCTCGCGTTCCATATGAGCCGCAAAATGAGTGGCAATGAAACCCGCTTCATCATGGGTAACCTCCACATTGTACTTTTCCTTAAGCATATCGCTGAAGCGAATGGCAATGTTGAAGATCATTGGATAACGGATACAGATTTCTTTAATTAAAGTATTCTTATAGGAAATCTTTTGATGCAGACGCTCAATCAACAAAGATACATGGGTCAATAAGGATTCCTTAAAGTCCTGATCTTCACTGAAAGCCGTGTTGTACAATTTGTCAATATCCAGTAGGAAGAGATCAACATCTTGACGCAGCTGATCAGAGAAAGAAACCGTTGGCTGTTTTGCCCTGACATTCAAGCGGAGAACGACTTCCATTTCCTGCAAGCTTTCTGCACTGATTGCAATATCGAAGCAGGCTTCCATCATTTCCTTCATCTTCCAGGCGATGCGTTGTATCGCATTCACCGGTTTGCTTGTCATAAACATTTGTTTTTCCACATGGATACGGGCATAAAAGACCGTGATCTGCAGCCAGACTATGACATTCTTTAATTCATTGTAATTGATGTTTAAATCTTCTTTTTCAATCTGATTCACCAGTAAAGAATTCACCTGAGCAAAATCCTTTAAGATATCTTGCATGGCATTTTCTAAGAATGGATTATTTTCAAAGAAGAAGTCCGCCAACATCTGTTTGCAGTCATGAGCAGCACCAATCAGCCGTATGCCGTAATGGCTTTTTTTCTCTAGCTGTAAATGAAAGCTTTCTAATAGCTCCTCTACTTCCCGCATTTCCTTTTTAACGCTTGTTTTGGATATCTGGAAAGTTTCAGCCACCTTGTCCATGGAAACATAATCACTTTGCATAGCTAGATACACAGCAATACTTTTGTTGCGATCTTTGGTATCTATGAGCCGATCACTTTCCAAGGATTTGATAAAATCATTTAACAGCTCTTGATTGGTCACCTCTAATAGGTAACCCCTACCGCGGCGCATATGCAGCTGATACCCTTTCCGTGAAGACATCTGCATCAGATACGATAGATCGTTTTGTATCGTTCTTTTTGAAACCTCATACGTTTTTATGAAATGATCCAGACTCAAATAATCTTTTGCTTCAAGTAAATCATTCATAATATGACAAAGCCTCATAGCAGGTCCTCCTTTCTATCGGTATCGCTTACATTGCCATTATAAAAGTTCAAAGTGTGAAAGAAAAGATTAAGAATTTCACGCTAATGTGCAAAAGCGAACTTAATATTAAAATCACTTGTTTTTATCAATGTTTTACTACCTATGCTAGTATGCTCCACATTTCAATTGTCATGATGATATAGCAATTACTCTCGATAAAAAAGCACTCAATCAAAGTGCGAATTCATGAATCCATCTATTTTTCGTGTTTATTTTACAGGGCAGTTTTTACCCTTTATGCGCTTTATTGCTGGTACCGGTTTGAAAATCAAAATCAACCATCAAATGTTCTTTTGCTTCTTGGTGCGAACAAGAAAACGCATGCACTGACATAGTTTACATTACCCGCAAGAATGCGTCAACTAGAATCAATATCGTTTATGACATTCAATGTTTTCTATCCAGAAAGTAAAGGTGTTCATGTTATGTAAGATATTAAAATCTTTGATCCTTTTCCTATTAGGCAGCAGTTATGACAGTTTTTGAAGTATATATAGAGCATGTATCATACCATGTTATGCAGTGCTTTTTCATAGTAGTAGCAAGGTTTCCCATGTTTTATAAAGGTTTGTTTACGTAAGAATCCATTAAATTCCAGAATCTGCATAGAGCCAAGATTATCTGCATAAAGATATGCGCTTATAAAGGACAGGGTACAATGCTTTTTACAATCAGCTAAAAACATTGCCACAGCATGTTTCCCAATGCCTTTTCCCCAATAGGCTTTAGCAAAGATGCAACAGCTTAACACAGCTTTTTCATCTGCCATATTATGACACCAAATATCACCTATATATTCATTCGCTATAAAAATCGTCTTGCGATATGTTTGAGAATCCTGTGCATCATAGATATCCATTGCTTCCTGTAAAGAAGTCGGCAATTGGTACATATGTTTTCGTACTTCCTGCTCTTGCGTGCGTGTAAAAAATATGCGTACATGTTCTTTGGTTTGTTCATGCAAAGAGATGGCATATGCTTTTGTTTCATAACGATTTCCATAAGCTGTACGTGCTATTGCCGTTATATGCTTCACAAAAGCCGTTTTCCCTTCGGTATAAGCATCACGATGATATGGATAAGCAAGCGCTAATTTCATCTTCAATTGTTCATACGCTTGAGCGTGCTCTTCATGCTCCTTCATATAATCACGGAAGTACAATTCATCATGATCATTGCGCTGACGTAGGTGCAAATGAAACACTTTTTCCGCAAAACCTTCTGGCGTATATCCCTTATTAAATGAAATACGTGAGGCATCTTCTGACATACACAAATAGCCCAGCTTCTTTAAGATTGCTGCAATTTCCATACGTTTTTCCCAGGGTGCTATTTCCACCAGGATATCAATGATCGCCTTTGCCTGAATTGAGCCAAATGAGGTAGAACCTATATGGGCAATACGTACCACATGTTCCATAGGAAGGCATTGTGTTAATAAGCTTTTTTCCTGTTCATACCATGTTAGCCATACCTTTTGGTAGGGTTGTAACGCAATCGGAAACAAATGCCATAGCTCTTCTAATGTCATATCTTCCAAAGCTTTCATCCATAACCGCCTCCTCATCTCTTCTTTATTTCCAAGGAAATACATAAGACATAACTTTACCTTCTTTTATGCTACTTCATCTTATAAGATGTTTCTACTTATCATAATACATATCTTGTCCCATGGGAAAAGAGCACCCCATCTGTTAACTCCACACATAAAATAATCGTATTCTCATCCTCAAAATCATTATGCCCATTGTCAATCCATTCGGCAAATACATTTTTCAATTTTTCCGCAAGATGCTGATTTTCCTTCTTTCGAAAATAGCCTAAATTCACAGCCTTTCCATGCGCATTAAACCATTCTCCAGCTATCGCAACCATCGTATGATGCTGCATTTGTCGCATTTTATTTGAAAGGGCATGAGTTATTATATAAAATGCGCCTTTTTCATAATAAGCATTTACATATCTTACATAAGGCAGTTCGTTTTCAACGGTTGCTAATGCAATTACCGTGTCTTTTCCAAAACGTTCTGCCATAATTTTTTCAACTTCCGCTGTGCATGGTTTCATAAAATATCCTCCTTGCTTTTTTTCATTGATATTTTTACATGATCCTATCCTATAGAATGCTGGATTCCCTTGATTTCAGTGTTTTATCAAAAATTAATTTGAAAGATCAGCTTCCATTGTCCTACTCATCTTTCCATAAAGTATCGTATTTGCTTATCACATACAATCAACTTTCTGTTATCTCTACCACCGATGCTTCCGGAGCTTGATAACTTTTCATAGCAACCGCGTTCAGTAAGATACATAAAATACCAAACACCAAACATGCGATAGCGATAAAGCGAATAACTTTCCACACTTTACGACTGCGTTGATTCCGCTGAGCAAGCTGTAAATTTAATTGTTCAAGCTTCTCTGCCAATAACGTATTCTCTAATGTATCTTCTTCATTAATAGATCGGTTCAGTAACGTACTTACCGATACCTCAAACATCTCACTTAGTGCAATCAACATATCTGCATCAGGTACAGATAACCCTCTTTCCCATTTTGAAATTGTTTGTCTTGTCACGTGCAGCTGATCTGCCAAAAATTGCTGGGACATCCCTTTTTCTATACGTAAAGTCTTTAAGTTTTCATGAAACATAACTTAACCTCCTCATGTCTCGTATACTCTATCATAAATCGTTTTGTTTTCCTAGCAACCATAACAAACATTATGTAACGTATCGCATACATTGCGCGTATATCCTATTTTATCAACGTAAAGTATCGTATTTTTCTTAACCGTGTTCTTTCATTCAAATCCTACACTTCATCAAGAAAGTGATACGGCGCAGACATTAGTCTTCCTAATCCTTTATAAACCTTTTTAAATATGGTGCAATAACACTTTCATTTTGATGTAAGAGTGCTAATGGACTTCCTTGAGCAATCAACTGTCCGCCATGAACGCCGCCTTGAGGTCCTAACTCAATAAGATAATCACAAGCTGCTAATAGTTGCTCATTATGCTCAATCACCAGAATGCTGTGTCCTTCTTCTACCAATTCCTGCAATAACTTAATAAAGTTTTCCACATCCTGCATATGCAGACCTACGGTTGGCTCACCTAAAAGATATAGATTATGTTTCCCTTTGGTTTGCAAAAGCTCTCTTGCCAGCTTCAAACGTTGCGCTTCTCCTTGGGATAACGTGGTTAAAGATTGATTCAGCTTTACATACCCTAGCCCGATATGCTCTAACAGTCGCAAGATTTTCTGTATTTCTTTTTCCTCTTTAAAAACAGTTATCGCCTCTTCTACACTGAGCTGTAAAACCTCATGAATCGAATATCCATGATAGGTTACGCGTAATACTTGTTCCTGAAACTGTTTGCCATGACATTGCGGACAAATAACCTCCTGATCTTGAAAAAACAACATATGGCTTTTTATCGTTCCCATGCCTTCACAATGCTCACAACGTCCTTTTTTTGAATTAAAGGAAAAATAAGCATCTGTGAATCCCAATGCTTTTGCTTGCTTAGTTTTGGCATACACCTTGCGTAAAGGGTTGGCAAGATTGGTGAATGTGGCAATATTGCTGCGTTTCATACGTATCGGTGGTTGTTGGTCGATACAAATCATTTGATCAAACTGCGCTAAACCTTCTACACGATTTACTTCTGTTTGCTTGTTCCCCTTTGCCAATACATCAAATACAAGCGTAGATTTTCCAGATCCAGAAACACCGCATATTCCACAGAGCAAATGTATTGGCAATTGCACATCCACATGTTGCAGATTATGTCGGCAGGCATTTGTGATTTGGATATATGATGATGGTTTTCGATATGCATGTACTTTCCTGGTAAGATGTTGCATGGCATAGGCAGTAGCACTATTCTTACATTTCAATACTTCCGCAAAACTTCCTTGCGCCACAATTTGCCCACCGTGAATCCCCGCTTTAGGACCGATATCAACAAGATGATCCACTTGTTGTAATACACCTGCATCATGTTCAATCACAAGTACGGTATTCCCTAAATCACGCATATCCTTTAAAATCTCTACGATGCCATCGGTATCTTTCGGATGCAGTCCAATCGTTGGTTCATCTAAAATATATAATAAACCAGACATTGTTGCATCTAACAGCGATGCTAAGTGTAAACGCTGTGCTTCGCCATTGGATAGACTTATCATACTGCGATTCAACGTTAAATAACTTAAGCCTAATTTTTGTATACGTCGAAGCTTTGTTTCCATATCCAAAAGATAAACATCGCAAAGCGCATGTTCATTTTGTGTTAGTGATGCTCGTACAGCTTGCAGCCAACAAGCTATTTCTTCCAATGTCAGATTTACAATTTCCGGTAAACGTTTGTCAAGAACCGTAATTGCTCTGGATGCTTCCTTTAAACGTTCCCCCTGACAGCTTGGACACACAGAACGTTTATAACAAGCCTCAAGACTGGTTGGTACTCCTTCATGCTCTTTTAATTTTCTCCATAAATAAGGGAATACTCCTTCAAAATGTATAGCTGTTGTTTCCCTGTTTGTTTCATCCTTAACATACGATAAAAATTTTTCATCCTCACTGCCATATACAAGTAAACGATATGCCGCTTCTTCATATTGTGCAACCGCTGCTTTTAAATCTTGTTTGATACCATAATATGCCAATGCATTTGCATATTGACTTATCATATACGATTGATAGCGATGCTTCCAAAAAGTCACTGGACCCTGTGATAAGCTTAGATCAGCATGCAACACCTGTACAAGATCGATTTCCCAGACACTGCCCATGCCCTCACAATCCTTACAGGCGCCTTCTCTGGTATTAAAGGAAAAGTCTGTATGCATCAATTTTTGTACTTTCTCATGACAATGAGGACAATATTGATATGTCATATATTCATCCTCTATGCGTATCGTTTCTTCTGCACAGACGCTGTTTTTATAAAGCTGATGACAATTCGGACATTCTCGAACACCTAGTTTTTCATACAGCATACGCAGATCCGTGTATAGATTTGTCGCTGTTCCCACACTAGAGCGCGGATTGTGATTACCGCTTTGAGCATTTACACATACAGCAGCACATGCATGTTGAATCCTTTCCACAGCTGGTTTTTGTATGCCTTGCATACCTAAAGCTTCTAAATATTGTCGTTGACACTCGTTGAATAAAACATCAAGGGCTAATGTTGATTTTCCAGAACCGGAAACTCCGGTAACAGCAATTAATTTATTCTTAGGAAGACGTAAAGAAACATCCTTTAGATTCCCTTGATTGGCATGCTCAATGATGATCTCATCCATGATATCCACTTCCTTAACTTTACATGTGATTTCATTTTAGCTTACTTTTTGCTATCTGTATACTTTCGATAATATTTTCAATGGTATCATCCTAACATTATCTTCTTCAAGTACATAAAAAAGTAATAAAATGTTGTTAACATAAACAATATAAAAATAAAGAAATAGCCATCTTATAGAAAATATTCTCCAGTAAGAATGGCTATCTCTTTTGTATCTGGTTACATGTTTTTATAGTCTTGATAATCTGCGGTATGCAGCAATGTATTTGCTCGCTCTATCGTTTCCTTATCTGGAGGTTCAATGCCCTCTAAAGGGTACTCCATGCCAAGCTCTTTCCATTTGTAAGCACCGAGTGTATGATATGGCAATACCTCAAAACGTTTGACATTATGCAATGTCTTCACAAATGCATCCAAACATTTCAGATCTTCTTCATCATCACTGCGCTGTGGGACTAAGACATGACGAATCCAAACCGGTTTATTGATGCTTGAAAGATAACGTGCCATATCTAAGATATTATCGTTGCCCCAGCCGGTTAACTGCTGATGTTTCGCTTGATTGATATGCTTGATATCCAGCAATACAAGATCCGTATACTGCATCAGCTCTTGAAACTTAGAAAAGAAAGGTTCTTCTCTAGTAAAAGGATTGCCGCAGGTATCAATTACGGTATGTACGCCTTTTTGTTTCGCCAATTTAAAAAGTTCCAATAAGAAATCAATCTGTAACAACGGTTCTCCCCCACTCACCGTAATCCCACCTGAATGCTTCCAGTAAGGTTTATAGCGCAAAGCTTTCCGCAAGACTTCTTCTGCGGTTTCACTGCCTTCCTTGATTTTCCAGGTATCCGCATTATGACAAAACTGACAGCGCATGCGACATCCCTGCAAAAAGATTACATAACGTACTCCTGGCCCATCTACCGAACCAAAGGTTTCAATTGAGTGAATGGCGCCTTTTCCATTTTCCATATGCATATCCTCCATAAAGAAAGGTCTGCAGTCAAACGACTTAAAACAGACCTCCTTCTTTTTTATAAATGATCGTGGCAAGTTCTGGAGATTACATCCAACTGCTGTTCACGTGTTAAGTCGATAAACTTCACGGCATATCCGGATACACGAATCGTAAAGTTTGCGTACTCTTCTTTTTCTGGGTGTTCCATAGCATCCTTTAATTTTTCAATACCGAACACATTCACATTCAGATGATGTGCTCCCTGATCAAAGTAGCCATCTAAGACATTTACCAGATTGTCGATACGTTCTTTTTCATCATGACCTAAGGCATTTGGGTTGATTGTCTGGGTATTACTGATACCATCCAATGCATATTCATATGGCAGTTTTGCCACAGAGTTTAAAGATGCCAATAAGCCATTCTGTTCTGCACCATAAGCAGGGTTAGCACCTGGAGATAATGGTTCTCCGGCTTTTCTTCCATCTGGTAATGCACCGGTCGCTTTACCATATACGACATTAGAAGTAATTGTCAGGATAGAAGTTGTTGGTTCTGAATTACGATATGTGTGACGTTTTTCGATTTTTTCCATAAACGTCTTTAACAGCCATACAGCGATTTCATCTGCACGCTCATCATCATTACCATAACGAGGGAAATCTCCTTCGATCTCATAATCGACAACTAAGCCATCTTCATCACGAACCGTTTTTACTTTCGCATATTTGATAGCACTTAAAGAGTCTACAACATGCGAGAAACCGGCGATACCTGTCGCAAAGGTACGACGTACATCGGTATCGATCAATGCCATTTGGCTTGCTTCATAGTAATATTTATCATGCATATACTGAATCAGATTCAGGATGTTGACATAAAGATCTGCCAGCCATTCCATCATATTGTCATATTTATGCATAACTTCATCATAATCTAAGTATTCACTGGTAATACCGCGATATTCTGGCCCTACCTGTGTTTTTGTCTTTTCATCAACACCACCATTGATTGCATACAATAAACATTTTGCTAAGTTTGCACGCGCACCAAAGAACTGCATTTCCTTACCTGTCTGCGTAGCAGATACACAGCAGCATACAGCATAGTCATCGCCCCAAACCGGACGCATAACATCATCATTTTCATACTGCACAGAGCTTGTATCAATGGAAATCTTTGCAGAATAATCCTTGAAGCTTTGTGGCAGCTTGCTGGAATATAAAACCGTTAAGTTTGGTTCCGGTGCAGGTCCCATGTTTTCCAAGGTATGTAAGAAACGGAAATCAGATTTTGTGACCATGTGACGGCCATCCATACCCAAACCGGCTAAATCTAAGGTAGCCCATACTGGGTCACCGGAGAACAGCTGATTGTAGCTAGGAATACGCGCAAATTTTACCATACGGAATTTCATTGTCATATGATCGATTAATTCCTGTGCTTCTGTTTCTATTAAGATACCTTTGGCCATATCACGTTCAATATAAATATCTAAGAAAGTAGATACACGACCAACGCTCATCGCAGCTCCATTTTGCGTTTTAATGGCAGCCAAGTATCCAAAATACAGCCACTGTACAGCTTCTTTGGCATTTGTTGCAGGACCACTGATATCATAGCCATAGCTTGCAGCCATTTCTTTCATGCCCTTTAAAGCTTTGATCTGTTCTGCCAATTCTTCACGCTGACGAATAATATCATCGCTCATGGTTCCACAGCCACAGTTTGCTTTATCCTTTTGTTTCATGGCAATCAGATAATCAATACCATACAATGCCACACGACGATAATCACCGACGATACGACCACGTCCATAAGTATCCGGTAAGCCGGTTACAATCTTATTACGACGTGCCAAACGCATCTCTGGTGTATAGCAATCAAAGACAGCATCATTGTGTGTCTTATGATATTCATGGAAAATCTCATGTAATTTTTCACTTGGCTCATAGCCATAAGTCGTACATGCCTCTTCACTCATCTTGATTCCGCCATAAGGCATAAAGGCACGTTTTAAAGGTTTATCTGTCTGCAAACCGACAACCTTTTCTAAATCTTTTAATTCGTTTGATATATATCCTGGGCCATAGGATGTCAAGGAAGAAACAATCTCTGTTTCCATATCCAGAACGCCGCCTTTGGCACGTTCTTCTTTTTGTAATTTCTGTAATTCGCCCCATAGCTTGTTTGTAGCTTCGGTTGGTTCTGCTAAGAAAGACTCATCACCATCATAAGGTTTATAGTTGTTCTGGATGAAATCTCTGACATTGACTTCTTCTTTCCAGATACGTCCTTCAAAGCCTTCCCATTCTTTGCGTTCTATGCTCATTTCACATACCTCCTTATTACCGTTTCATTATACGGATTTTTACGTGGATTTGCAATTGAAACGATAGGCTTTTATCGCTTTTGTTGCTATCCCAAAAATAAGAAAAAGAGCCTATACACATCCTGGACTCTTTCGCCCAGACGGTCGGCCCTGCTTTACCATTATACTCCATGTGGTCAATTCCACTTCCGTCAGTCATATAACTGTCTACACTTTATCATGTTCTTTTTGTGCCGTCAAGATATTACATATGTTTTTTTATCATAGAAAGGATGTTTGTTTGCGTTAAACATCATGTGACACCTTTCAACATGTTTTTGCTTCTACTACCAGCCTGTCAGACAACCCATGCTGAATCATTCATATTTGATTCTTTCATAAGAAATTTAATCTTTTCTCGTTAAGTTATCTTTACAAAAAGATTACTATTTTAATGAATTTTTCCCTTTCTGCTAAAATGAAAAAAGATCAGAAAACCATAGGTAATGTCGTCTGATCTCTTCATGATTTGGTAACGGAAACACTGTTTATTAATGAATATAAATAAATTGTCGTGCAATATCATCTGTACGTAATGCATCCATTGTTTTGCATAATTCATAATAAGGCTCATTATCCAAGGATATCATTACACAATCACTGCCACAAGCATAAACCTTTTCAGCTAATCGTAAGGCAGGATCAAACTTCTGATACAATAAGATCATTTCGGCACCATGTCTTGCCAGAATGCGTGTCATGCGCTGTCCCAATGTACTATCCGCATGCGATATGACAACCGTCAATCCTTGTTTCTTCATGAATGCCACCTCCTTCATCAGCAATTCGCCATCATGATGGTTTTCTGCTTCACAGTTTACCTTTTTCTAAAAGAAAAAAGCAAGCGGCTTCACGAAAAATTAAGAAATTCATGACAATTCTCATGGATATCCGTCAATACTATACAACAATGTCAACCGTACCATCTTCATTGTATGTAAACCCTAAAGAAATTATGTTGGTTATAGGATAGCGCAGATAATTATACACTGCTATGTTTTATCCATACCCTTATCCTATCCCTTATTGAAACAACCTATAACACAACATAGCGCATATGAGAATAGTAATCGGCAACTGTTCATGAAAGCAAAGCGTAGTTTTGTTTTCACCTTTGCGCCTTCATCGTCTTTTGTTGTATCCTATTTGTAAGCTTTTGATATACAAAAAGGCATGTACATAGAAACAAGAAGAAGGCAAACACCGCCATGATATAGTTTTTTCTTTCATAAAACAAATAGCTAAAACCACCAAGGGCAAAGGGCGCAAAGATATAAAACAGGAATAGATCCACATAATAAAATGCATAAGCCAACAAGCATATTAACGTAGGATACTGATTAGAATGTGCTATTTGATATAGTTTTTCTGCTATATTTCCTGTAACAAGATCTTTGATTCGACTTTTTTTCATGCTCCTGCCTCCTTATCATTTTCTTCTATACGTCGTTTTAATGCGGTTAGGAATGGTTGATAATCAACTTTCGTAAAATCGCTGACATCAAATTCATGCAGCTCACCTAGCGCAAAAGCATTGTACTGACGTTCTTCGATTATGGCTTTAAACGCTTCTTTGGTGATCAGATCATCAGCCAAACGATGATCCTGTAATGTATCCTGATATCGATAATGCGTCATGATATGACACAAATGAATATCAGAATGCAAATCGCGGTCTCTTCGTCGCTGCCACAATATTTCAAAATCAGCGATTAACCGTATTGTGATTACTTGATAACCATATAATTCACTCAAGGCCTGTAAGCATGGTTTTTGTTTATCACTGAATGGATATTCACTTACGATTATTTGTTTGCCAGCTTCCATATACGTATCTAAGACACGATAATAAAATCGCCATACTCTTTTTTCTAAAGCTTTTTTTTCTTCCTTTGAATGAAACCCTATCGCATCAGCCAGCATTTCCTTACCTTCGTCCGGTGTAATCGTAAATACCGTAGGAAACATGGTTTTTATTTCCCGAATAAGATAGCTTTTCCCTGTTGCCGGACAGCCGGCAATCAAAATCAAATACTTTTTCATATCATTTGCTTTGCAATGGACGATATAGATTCATGAATAATCCCGCCTTATGCTTCACTATTTCCTTGACTGCCATGTTTGCCGGTATGATGTTATGACGCAAAGATTTGTTTACTTCCGTTTCTTGAAATTTTTCCTTAGCAACACGTGTCCAATTCACAAGCAATTCAGTTCCGACATTAAACTTACGGATTCCATTATCAATCAATTCCTGATAATCTTCTTCTTTCACACCGGTTCCCCCATGAAGAACAAGAGGAATATCGACTGCCGCATGAATCTTCTTCAATAAAGGTATATTCACTTCTGTTTTTGATTGATATTGCCCATGATTGGTACCAATGGCTATCGCCAAGGCATCAACATTTGTTTCCTTAACAAAGATGGCTGCATCTTGTGGCCGTGTATACTTTTTATCATCCTCACTGACACAAATGCCCTCTTCTGTACCGCCAATGGTTCCAAGTTCACCTTCTACAGATGCACCATGGGCATGGGCATACGCAACGACCATTTTCGTTTTCGCAATATTTTCTTTAAATGGCAGTGCCGAACCATCAAACATTACACTGGAGAAGCCTGCATCAATCGCCGCTTTAATTTCATCAAAATCCTTGGCATGATCCAGATGCAAACATACATCTACCATTTCATCTTCGGCCATTTCTTTCGCTACCGTCACCATCACTTTATATCCGATATATTTTGCCGTAGCAATGCTTGTTTGAATGATAATGGGAACGCCTAATTCTTTCGCTGCGCGGATCATCTCCGGCATCATTTCCAGATTATGTGTATTAAAAGCACCAATGGTCATATTTAACTGTGTTGCTGTCTGTGTTACTTCTTTTAACGTTTTATACATAATGCTCCTTCCTTTTCCCCTCGTATGAATTGGCGCTTGTTTTACCCCTTACAATAACAAGCGCCATCGTTATTTTATAAGGGAGAAATGATCTGTTCGATCGTTTCGGCAATGCTGTGTATATAAAACAGATGCAAAGCCTCAGCAAGCATTAATTCATCTGTGTTCACAGGAATCCATACATCAGCTAGTTCCTTTAATTTCCCACCGTTTTTACCTGTAAAAACGACTGTTTTCATCTGTTTCTCTTTTGCTTTATTGACAGCAAGCAGAATATTTTGTGAATTACCGCTGCCACTAAAAGCCCATAACACATCCTTTGGTTTTCCTAAAGCAACTACCTGTTTCGCAAATACTTGATCATAACCAAAATCATTTGATAATGCCGTTAGCACGGAAATATCAGCGGTTAATGCAATTGCCGGATATCCATCACGCTCCCAGTTTTTCATATGTCCTATAAAATCGTTGGTAATATGAGATGCTGTAGAAGCACTGCCGCCATTTCCACATAGTAATAGCTTATTCCCTTGCAAGAAAGCCTCAGCTGTCAGACGTGCACATTGTTCTGCTGGTTCATAATATTCTCTTCCTGCTGTATTCACACTTTCTTTTAATCGTTCAAAATTGGTTGCAAATATTGTTTTTTCCATAATCTTATCCTTTCCTTACACTATGGTTATGCTAATCCAAACATTTTACCAATTGAGTAAATCAATAAGCCGATGATGGAGAAGTCTGTATCTGCGAAGGTCGTACCTGAGAATCCCAAAGATCCGAAAACCGGGAAGAGCATAGAACAAAGAATGTTATTCAAGATACCGGCAATTAAGGCACCAAAGAAAGCTCCGCGTTTTCCACCAGTCGCATTACCGAATACAGCTGCTGTACCACCCATAAAGAAGCTATGTAATAAAGTAGGAACAATGACGGTCATGCCCAATTGCAAGAAGATAAAGAAAGCAATCAGCTGACCAATTGTATAAGCGAAGAAACCAACTAAGACCGCATTTGGTGCAAAGGTAAAGACGGTTGGACAATCCAAAGCAGGAATAGCATCCGGAACAATTTTTTCGGCAATCCCTTTAAAAGCCGGAACAAGTTCCGCTAAGATCATACGCACACCGGTAAGAATAACCGTAACCCCGGCACTGAAGGTGAAGCCTTGAATAAAGGCCCAAACGACCATGTTGGTATCCCCGGCATACTTCGCTACAAATGGGGCGCCGGCAAAAATACAAGAGATAACAGTTACTAAGAATACACCAATGCCCATTAACAAGACAGGTTCACGGAAGAAACTCATCCATTTTGGGAACTCTAGTTTTTCTGTTGAAGTTGTTTCAGGGTCCCCACCGAGAAGTTTACCTGCAAATCCTGCTACGACATAGCTGGTTGTTGCCCAATGTCCCATAGCAATCGTATCTCCCCCGGTAACCTTACGCATAAATGGCATAGAAATGGCTGGCGTTATGACACTTAAGACACCGACGATAATGGTACCGATCACGACAACAACAACCGGCTCTAATCCTAAGGCGCTCAACATAACGGAAGTCAATGCACCCATGAAAATCGTATGATGGCCACTTAAGAAAATATATTTAAAGCGAGTAATGCGGGCTAATATCATATTCAAGATCAAACCGAAGAAGGCGATTAATGCCATTTGGGTACCAAATTGTTCTGCCGCAATCGCGCTGATTGCCTCATTGACAGGAATGACCCCTTGAATGTGAAAGGCTTCCATCATAATTTCATTTAATGGATTTAACATACCAGTAATAATCGTGCCACCCTGTGACATTACCAGAAAGCCCAGAAATGTTTTAAGTGTACCGGTCATGACACGTTCAAATGGTGCTTTTTGCGCAATCAAACCGATAAAGCTCATTAATGCTACCAAAACCGCCGCTTGTGAAATCAGCGAAGTCAGAATATTCATCATTAAGTCCATACAAATCCTCCTCATCCCTTATTTTCGGGTTTTTGACTTATCTGAAAACAACTACGCACAATGGTAATTGTTTTGTTGAAGATAATGCAATCATCATCTTACTATTTTGATGATACCATTTGTTTTATACTCTTATACGAGTTACAACACTCCCCCATGATTACGAATGTATATGCATATACGTTGCTTTTTTTGTTATTGTGCAGACAATATCTTTTGCAGCTGTTCCTTGATATAATTCGCATCCGTATAATTGACAACTTCAATCATGGCTACTCCCATATCACTCAGCTGTTCACAGAAGCTGTGCGAAGATACGATAATGTCGGCCTGTGATCCTCTGGCAGTCGAGGTATCTACCACCTCAACCTCGACATCTTTCATATGTAATTGTTTTAATGCGGTTTCCACCGTCATTCTCAGAATAAGACTGCTGCCTAATCCCATGGCACAAACACATGCTATTTTCATTCTTCATCCTTCTTTCCTTATCATGAATTAAATATCGTCAGTACTTCTTCTACCGTCTTGGCATGTTTTACCCTTTGTACACATGTCTCATCTGACAATATTTGCGAAACCTTTTTTAATAATTCAATATGCGAATTATTATCTGTCGCTGCCAGACAGATAACCAGCTTGACCGGATTATTTAAAGAATCCATAAATGCCACTTCATTGGCTAGCGTCACCACACTGATATCTACCTGATGGACACCGGAAGAACAGCTTGCATGGGGTATGGCAACACCTGGTGCTAATACAAAATAAGGTCCATATTCCTGCATATTTTCGATAATGGCATCAATATAACAGGATTCTATCGATCCTACATCAACCAGCAACTGGCCACTAACTCTAACTGCCTCCTTCCAATCCTTTACCCTGACCTGCAATGCTACTCTTTCTTTATTCAATAAACGCAAATCTAACACCCCGTTTCTTTCCCTGTTATGTTTTTGTTCACCCATCTGTATCAACATTCAACTGCATATCCGCAATAAACTGTTCATAATTTTGATGCTTAATCAGTTTATTCACACCGGCGTTTAAGATCAGATTGTGATATAACGTTTTAAATACACGCTCCCATATCTGATACTTCTTCTTTGGAATATTTAACAGAAAGATTACTTGTACCTTCTGCTTATCCCAAAGAATTGGTTTCTTTAAGACCATGATGGATACCGCAAAGCGTTCAATATCATTCAGCATGGCATGTGGTATAGCAATCAATCCCCCCATTTCCGTTGTGGAGATCTCTTCCCGCTTAAAAATGGAAGCTTTTACTGCTTCATCGATATACCCCTTCTTCATCATGGCATTTGCCATAAACTCAATGACTTCATACTTGTCATGCAGTTGCTGTTTGGTAAAGAATAGTTCTTTTCTAAAGATGGTCGTATAATCGATTGCTTCCGCCTCGCTATCCTTTTGAATGACTTGTGAGATCATCTTAAAATCATCTTCATCCGGAAATAAACCGATCTTAATGATTTTATTGCTGTGCAGATTGCTTAGATCAACCGTCGTCAAAATGAGATCAACGGCATTTAATAAGGCTTCATCTACCTGTTGTGCAGGACTGGTTCTGACGATTTCCAACACATCACCAAATTTACGGATTAATTTTTCCTTAAGCAGCAACGCCATCGCAACACCGGCAATACAGACAAGAGCCACTTTGATGCGTGGATGAGATTGCTGAGGTTGTACATCGTTATGAAATCCTTTGCGCTCTAAAGATGCCCCAAAATGAATGGTCAGAAAGCCGATTTCTGCTTCTCTTAGTAACAATGCATAACTTTTTTCAATCGTTCTGCCTGCGATAGTGGCAAGCTCAAATGCTAACGGATAAGAATTTTTCAAAATATCGATGAATTCATTGCGAATATTCATATCAAAATGAACTCTTTGCATCGCCGTATTCAAATGCATTGCCAATCCATTAATCAGCTGTAAATCATCTGCCAAATCAATGTGCATGGTTTCTTTAATTTCTTCCAGAATATGAATGATGATATCCTTATACTGATAATCATCATCGACATTCTCAATAAAGAACTTCTGACTGGCGATGAGATGCTGGCTCAGATAGAAAATTTCATTCATTAGGGAGATACCTAATTCTTTACTGATGTTTGTGATGATCGCATAAGCACATTGATATTCCTTTGAACTTTTCAGCATCTGTATATCCTCATGGTTGTACATGACATGCTGTTTTCCCTTACTGCGTTTCAGCATAATCAATGTATGGATATTTAAATTTTTAAAAGCAATATCCGTTAACTTTAAATCATATTGAATGATGGCATTGGTTAAAATATTTTTAATAATTTCAATATCGCGATGATCAAAGATATCCTCATAAAAAGCTTGGGAATATTGAATGACATTGCTCTTTGCATTAAAGACATATTGTGAAATGCAAAAGCGTATCTTGGCTTCATCTCCAACGATATGTAAACCATCCTGTTTCGTATTACTGATCTTTAATCCATATTCCTTTAAGATTGTTTTGATTATCTGTAAATCTTTATGCAAGGTAGAATCACTGATAAAAAGCTGTTCTTCCAACATGTCTGTGGTAAGCAGATCTTTTTCCTTCAAAGAATGAATCAACAGCTGTGATGTAATGTACCAGATACGTTCATCCGCATTGGAAGGTACAATGTTTTTTAATGGACGAAAGCGTTCCGCAGCTTTTATTTCTTCTAGGAAGTTTTGAAACTTTTGGTTATCATTGATTTTAAGAAAATAGCCGATGCCTATTTCTGATACGATTTCTGCATCATATTGAACAAGCAGAGTGTTAAGTTCTTTAATATCATTGCGGATCGTTCGGCTGGATACACCAACGCTCAAGGCAATCTTATCGCCATTGGCAATATCTTTATGATCAAGAAAATAATACAGAATCGCAATCCATCGTTTGTTATAATTTTCCATTCGTACCTCCTTCGATGTTAGTATATAAAAATACCAAAGAATATAATAGGTATCCTTTTTCCACTTAAAAAGGAAAAACAGAAAACAGATGTTGAAGCAGATGCCGAAGTTTGGTATAAACTGGAAGTTAAACCATCCACCTGTTCCATATCCATTATTTCTGTATTGTTTTATCATAGCATTTTCTTTATTATCATAAAACGAGGTTTATCATTCTAAAAACTGATAAACTTTACATTATAAATATCATTATTCAAGCCGCGTACATCCAGTACACAAGCATATCGATGCAACTTATGTATAAAACCATTCGATAATGAATTCCAGTATGCAAATAGTCCAAATATCTTTTTAAACCTATAAAAAAACATTATGTAATTTATTAAAGCAGCAAATAGTCAATTAAGTTTCTTACATACAACCATCATTCAGTCTATGCAATAACGATCATGACATTTCCTCTTTACCATGATAAAACCATAAAAAAAGCAATACACAGGACGTTTGCTGTTTCTGATACGCATCATAAAAGGAAGAATACCAAAGCAGTATCCTTCCTTTTGATGCTATTTGAAAAAACAAGTGTTTAATCTATTCATTCCATATGGTTATAAAAGGATGACATTATGAAGAAAGATTACAATCCGCCAATTCATCAGAAGCCGTCTGCAATTTCATTTGCAACAGCAGTTCATAACGGGTAATGGCATCCATGAGAGAAGTGATGCGACAATTTAGGCGGAAAAGTTGTGAGGCAGTAGCATCTTCCATCTGTATAATTTTCTGCATCTTACTGCCTTCTGCCTGGATGAGATTTGCTAATGCGGCTTCCTGTAAGGCAATGGAATCCATAATATCAATCCAAGCCTGACAGCGTGGTGTTGCAATCGGTGTCGTGATCGTTGCTGTATTATTTTCAAGATTGGGATCCGGTGTCTGGGCACTTACGCGTGCCGTGTTGGTTAGTGGTGCAGTTACATCATTCGCAACTGTTGCCCGTAACAGAAGTGTTCTTGTCTCATTCACATTTAGATTTCCTAAAGATAAACTTCCACCCCATGGCTGAAAACTATTACCGCCATCCAACGAAACTTGTGCATTGTTAAGACCTGCAGCCAATTCATCACTCACTACCACATCCTCTGCGATCGATGGGCCTGCATTCACAATGGTTAGCGTATAGGTGAGTGGTTCATTGGGCTGGGCATTCGTTGGTGAAACGCGTTTTGTAATGGATACATCTGCTAACGTTCCCACAACCGTTACCGCTACTTCATTGGAAGTTACTTCAAATTCCTGTGGAATTCCACCTTCTACCGGTGTATAGGAATATCGCATATCGGCATGATTTAAGGTAGGATTTGTTGCAGGTATGGCATCTGCACGTACCGTAAAGGTCACTACTACACTGCTATGAGGAGCCACATTCGGTAAAGCAAAGCCTGTATTCGGCTGCAACGTAGGTTGCGAAATACCATTCACAATAACACTGCCAGGCACAAAGCTGAGCCCTTGTGGAATCAGATCTTGGAAGAAGACATCGGTTAAGGGATTATCACAAGTATTTTCTAATGTTACCGTATATTCAAAAGTCTCTTGTAAATATACGGTCGAGGTGCTAGCGGTTTTTACCGGAATAAATTCACGAATGAGTATTTCATGCAAAGCAATATCATCTATAGCATAGTCATTACCGATAACTTCAGGCCCTTCACTGAGAAATTCGACAGTTAACGTCGTATTGTTTTGGGAATTGATCACACTGCCGATTTCCTTCCACTCCGGTGCATTTGTATTTACCGGAATTAAAGCGCCAAGGGTAGCACTATATAGGACAGCACCATTTTGATCAAGTATTTCCACACCTAATTCTGGATTAGGATATCCCGTAACACGAAACAGATTTAAGATCCAAGAACTAAAAAGATAATTCGTATTTGGTGTGACATTTACGGTTTCGCGAAAGAAAATAGCCCCCGGATTAAACCCATTTACGATCATCATTCGTCCCGTTTCATTGCCAGAGGTATGATCCGCAATTCTCCACCAAGCGCCGATTTCTGCACTCCTTGAATTATTCATAATATTTTGTACGGTATATTCCCCATCTAGCGGTGTAAAGGTTTCAGGATTTGGCAATACATAGGTGAAATCAGGTGACACCCCGGGATATGGCTCTGTTGGAGCACCTGTATTCGCAGGTGTACCCGCTGGGAAAGTCCCAAAGGTTCCTTCATCTGCAGCTTGAATTAAGTTTTCCCCGGAAATAATGGCACATTGATCTAGAATTGCTTCAATTGGTGTATAAATAACCGGACCATTGAAGAAATTCTGATTTCCGATATCTGCTTGATTCACCGTAATGAAAAGAGTATCCGGCGTTAAAGAATCAATATTGGTCGCTCCTGTAGGCGGATTGAGTACGGCACTTATCGGTGGATTCGCACCTGTTGGAATACTCCCTACACTGGCATTGGTAAAATCGGCAGGTGATGTTACCCCACCATTTGTTCCATAAGACTCAACAATACGATAACTGCCATTCGGCACATTGATAAAGCTATAATTTCCATTGGCATCTGTTAAGACGGTTAGTCTTGCCCCTGTCGCAACATTTTGTAAAACGATAGGGATATTGGCTATACCACTGTCTCCAGTATTAACACTGAGACTGCGATCACGATCAAAGATGACTCTTCCTGAAACTGTTGCCACTAGCTATCCACCTCTTCTTCTTCGTTAATGTTACATTCCTGGTTACTTAGCTCCAATTTGGCCTGTAAGACGGTTTCTAAACGTGCTGCGGCATTGATCATATGCTCAACGGATTGATTCAGCTGTAAAAGCTGTTGTGTACTCACAGTATCCATATTGATGATTGCCTGCATTTTTTCCGATTCGGCATTTACGATGTGCGAAAGAGCTCGTTCCTGCATCGCAATGGATTCGATAAGATCCGTCATCACCTGTTCCTGTGTACGGTTTCCCGGGGTGATCGTCGGCATTCCCATATGCATTCCTCCCTCTTTTTATTTGCATTTACTTACATAGTTTATTCTATGTATGAACAAGCGGAAATGTGCACATGAATACGCATGTTTTAAAAATCATCATCATACACTACAAAAAGAACTACCATGGAGGTGATGAATATGGAATATACACTGCAGCTTACGGATGAAATCGCATTACAAAAAGATGACCTTGCCACTTATGAAGGAGCCGCCTTTACCGGTGAAGAGTATTATCTGACAGTTCCTTTAGAACACAGCATCCATATTTATGGGGCAGATTTTACATTTTTTACGTCATGCACATGTCCACATGCTTATGCGGCGATTTGCTATGATTCCATAAATTATTGTTTTTGGGTGAGTGATGCCCAACAGCATAATGTAGTATACTGCTTGGACAGCGATTTAAATGAGCTTCAATGCTTTTACGTGCAGATGAACCTAACCGGCGATATTCAGCAAATCGCATATCAGGAAGAACGTGATACCTTGCTATTGTCGTATACAGATGGAATTGCAGAAATCACAAAAAACGGAGAGTTTCTGCATAAATGCCCGCTTCCCCTACCAGCCTGTCACACTGCGTTACCCTTTGCGGATGCCTTTGCACTTATTCGAATCAGCCAAAACATGTCTTTTTTTGATATCGTCTCATCGCAAGGCGATATGTTAGAAAGCTATGATCTGCCCGTAGAAGGTGTCATAAAAGATATGCTGTGGGATCATGATAAGATGGCTACAGGCTCATCCTTATGTTTCTTATTGTTGCTGCAAAAACCGGATGGCTGTGGTTTTTGTCGTTGTATCTTAAAGCCCTGCACCTGTAAGCAACCGTGCTGTTGCGAAATGGATTGTAAAACCGATTGCATATGTAAACTATTATCATCCATTGCCTGTATGGAGGCAGCCCTTTCTCATATTCTCAATGCAGAGGGTGAAAAACTACAGCGAGCCATAGCATTATCCGATTCTATTTGTGAGTTACTGGAAGTAAATCGCTCTATCATCCAGACCATTACCAATGTTACGATGTTGGAACAGGTACTATATGCCAAATTAACAGCGATACAAGAACGACAAAATGATGTATCGTGTGAATAGAAAAGGAAGGGATGCTTTTTCAGAATCTGTTTCAGAACCCCCTTCCTTTGTAATGAACAGGTTCTTCCTTAATCCAACAAATCAATCAAGGAAAAAACCATTGTATAATAGAGGAAAAGGGTTCACGTTAAGAAAGCTTCTTTCTACAGTACTATAATACTGTAAAAGAAGCTTTTTTAGGATATTTTACTAACATGATTACTAAAAGATATGGCTTATGCACTATTCACTGCGCAAAGCTTCCACCGGATCTTTACGAGCTGCTGCTGATGCCGGGAACAAGCCTGCAATATAAGTCAATACCATACTGATAATGACTAAAATGATAGCACCAGAAATCGGCAATTGGGCAATATTTTCAATTGCAAATTCCTTTTCTACAATGATATTCGCCGGAATACATAATAAGGCTGTTACGAAAACGCCCAACATTCCTGCGGCAAAACCGACAATCAAAGTTTCCGCATTAAAGACACTGCGGATATTGTGCTTGCTGGCACCAAGTGCACGCAAAATACCAATTTCTTTCTTACGTTCAATAACCGAAATGTACGTAATGACTCCAATCATAATACTTGATACAATTAAGGAAATAGCTACAAAGGCAATTAATGCTGCACTGATCGTATTCACGATATCAGTCACGGAAGTCATCATCGTCCCTACCAGATCCGTATAATGAATCGGATCTTTTCCTTGTTTCTTTAAATCGGCATTATAACGATCAAGAAAATTCAGAATATTTTGTTTGGATTGAAAGTTCAAAGGATAAATATTTACCTGCTGTGGTGTATTCACATCCGCATAACCTAATGCCGTCATATTACGTTCATATGTCGTTACCACCGGATTCATCAGCGTATTTAAGAAATTCATCAATTCCTCTTCACTCATATTCATCTGGAAAGCATCTTGAAACGCTGTTGTATCTATCTGAATGCTGTTTTTCAGCTGTGCCGGCAACTGTGCCATAAGCTGTTGCATAACTTGCTGCGATTGTCGCTGTATTTGTTTTTCAACGAGTGTGCTCATTTGTTTGACATACGTCTGCATAACACCTTCCATCTGTGTCTGCAAAGCTTTGCTTAGCTGTTTCGATAATTTCGTCGTATCAATGGCACTTCCCAATTGCTGCCCAATCTGTGCCTGCACCTCTGGTTTTGCCAGATACGTGTTGAGATCTTGTGACATCTGGGTAGGATCACTTACACCATTTTTTAATTCTTCCGAAATGAAATTCATCATAAGGGAAGAAAAGATTGTCGAGAGCTGATCGGTTGGTATCTGGACCTGACTGGCAACAGAAGCAAACACCTCTTCCATATTGGCGTTCACTTTAGGAAGCTCATCGTTCGGTATTTCAAATTTATCGACCTTAACTTTTATTTTACTCATATCAAAGGCAGAAGTATCCATTTTGAAAGCATTCTGAATCTTTTGTTCATCAATGGAAACAACATCCGCAAATTCCAACTTCGGCTGCTGATCATTGTTTTCTTGTTGAAAAGATTTCCCTGTAAACACATTAATCGTCGGATTTTTTAATTGTTCCTGGACAATTTTTTGCTTTTCGGCTTCCTTCATTAAATAGCTTGTCAGCTTTGGTGAATAATTAATGCCTGAGGATAAAGAGGAGATAGCCGCATCCGATTCAGGTTTGACAATGCCGACAATTTTCAATTCCACGCCATTCGCTATGATTTTTTTCATATACTTCTTATTTTTTGATTCATCATTCCATATCTTATGTTTTTCATCATAACGATATTTATCCGCAGGCAGAATGACCTTGAATTTAGGAGACAATAACGTCTCATAAGAATGTTTCGTTACTGTCTTTTCCTTTTCCACTTTTACTTTCTTACCATTTTGTGAATCTTCCAATAAATTACGTAATTCTTCACGGTCGTTGATTCCCATGGAATATAAAACAAAATCCGATACTTTGCCACTGGAGGACAAGACTAGCACCATTTCATCATATTCCTTCGCCCAACGCCCTGCTACTACCTCATATTGATTTTCATACATCTTGGTTTCTTGTGGTAATTCATGAAAGGCATTCATGCTGGTGAAATTTCCCATTCCCATCATGGCACTCATATTTTGTGCCGGATCATTTGTGGTGTTAAATAACGAATCCGGATTCACTTGTTCAATCGTTTTATCCGTATCCTTTAAATAAATCTGTGGTGTGATATTGTAGGTATATTGTATCGTATTAACATAAGGTGAGATTGCTGTTTCATGTGTTTCCAGATATGTTTTTAATGCTGTCATATCGTTTTGTTTTTGATAAGAAAACATATCTTTGATCATGCTGATTTCACTAACGCCTTGCTCATCCTTCTTATCTTTTACTTGCGTACTCTGTCCATGTTCACTCATCATACTGGTAAGATCAATACCACTTTGCTGAATCGTCAATGGATACAGGCTTAACGTTTCCCGCTCTACATCTTCGATATACAAATTGATACCATTCGCTAACGATAAGATTGCCGCGATACCGATGATACCGATGGAACCGGCCAAAGCGGTAATAAACGTACGTGCTTTCTTGGTCATCAGATTACTGAAAGACAACGATATGGCGGTACGTAAAGACATCTTAGCTTTTCTTATCGTGCGTTGCACTACCCCTTCTTGCTCATCCAACGCAAATGGATGACTGTCCGCGGTAATTTTCCCATCCTGCAGCTGTACGATACGGTTTGCATACTGATGTGCAAGTTCTGGATTATGTGTTACCATAATGACCAATCGATCTTTGGCAATATTCGTCAATAGATCCATGACCTGAATACTTGTTTTGGTATCCAGTGCCCCGGTTGGTTCATCCGCTAACAAGATTTCCGGATTATTGATCAAAGCTCTGGCAATCGCAACACGCTGCATCTGACCGCCGCTTAATTGATTTGGCTTTTTGTGTATATGCTCTTTTAATCCAACTTCTGTTAAAGCCGCAATTGCTCTTTCTTTGCGCTGAGCCGCCGGTATACCACTTAATGTCAAGGCTAGCTCTACATTGGAGAGAATCGTTTGGTGAGGTATTAAATTATAACTTTGAAAAACAAAACCGATACGATTATTACGATACGTATCCCAATCTCGTGAGGTGTATTTTTTGGTGGAAATCCCTTCAATGACAAGATCACCACTGTCATAATGATCTAAACCACCGATAATATTCAGCATCGTTGTCTTACCTGAGCCCGATGGTCCAAGAATTGCCGCAAACTCATTGCTGCGGAAATTAATGGATACCCCATCCAATGCTTTTTGTTCAAAGTTACCAGTCTTATAAGTTTTACGTATTGTATCCAGTCTTAACACTTGCATACCTCCTTGTCTTATTGTAAGCATGGTTTTCATGCCTTATGCATCTATTCTTAAGATAATCATAAAAGATGCTGTTATCAAATGGAGAAGATTATTTGAAAAACAGATAATAATTGATATGCTGTATACAAGAATACAGAGGAATCCTTTTTTATGAGCAACCATTTCTTATATCATTTCATGATGCATAGGTTACAAGATAGATTATACCATATTTTATAACCTAACAAAAAGTAATTCCCCTCAAGATATGTAGTCGGCAACAAGCGAAACCGATTTGGAGCAACACTGTATCAATACTTTACAGAAATAAAGAACTGCGTGTTTCATTAAGCTTTGGATATAAGAAATGGTAATATCCAAAGTGCTTTTTAATAAAAAGAAGCGGAAATAACTTAAAAAGCATCTTATAATGGATATTACAAGATGCCAGTGCGAATCTTACTATCGTCAGGGTTTCATAAATTCTTATGTTATGCTATGACTACATATAAAAAATCTGATCCTTATATTTTTCGATGAGCGCTTTATTGAACGCATCTCCGCCATCAACATTCGCCGAATGAAAAATCGGCGGCTCTATCTGTTGCTTTAATAACTTTTCTACAACTTGAATGACCAAACTGTTAATGATGGCAGCTCCCGTTATTGTAGAAGTAGGCGCTACTTTCTGCTTCATACCATCCATCAACATGCAGGAATCTTCAAAATCCCCGCAATTATCAATTACGATATCGGCGATTTGATATAAGTTTTTTCCACATGCATGACGACTTTTGACCTGTTTGGAATATGTGACATTGGTGATGGCGATTACCGCAATTCCTTTTTTCTTCGCTTCCAATGCCATATCAATGGCGATTGTATTTCTACCTGAGACAGAATGAATGATCAAGACATCATGCGCTTTCATCTTACTATTATCTGCTAAGATCTTACCATATCCAGCCAAGCGTTCCATTTGCGATGTCTGAATGATCGGCCGTACATCTAGCATGACTTCTCTTGGTAAAATAGGATTTACCACTACCAGACCGCCTGTACGATAAAACATTTCCTGTGCCAAAATACCGGCATGAGATGCCCCAAAAATAAAAATGCTATGTTGTTGTTTTATCGTTTCCACAAGCAAATCACTTGCCTGCTGTACATAAACATCTTGCTCATTGGCGATTGCATGCAAAAGTTCTATCACATGCTCAATATACAATTTGCTGTTTTCCATAAACAGCTCCTATAAATTACGAATGCGATAAAAATACTTATCGACTAATTGATCATTATGATCTGCACATTCCGGTTTCATAAATGCCATATGCCCATTGTAATACACATCCGGTTCCATGCCTTCTTCAACCAATAATTCAACCATCTGCACCAAAACAGCATTTTGCAAATATACTGAAGGTATCGTACTGGTAGCGCCAACCTTCATATCAAAGCCTTCAATCGCAACTGCGGCATCCCCAATCAAAGAGCAATTATCCAATACAACATCGGCAATGTCCTTTAATTTTACTCCGTCTTTATGCTTCGTTTTTAAATAATCACTATATGCACATGCCGTAATGCCAATCACCGGTATCCCCTTTTCCTTTGCTCGCAGTGCCGCATCTACCGGCGCAATATTGTTTCCGGAATTAGAAATGATGATCATACAGTCTTTAGGGGTAATACGATGGTAATCTACCATTAACTTCCCGATACCATATGTATTTTCAATGTGATAACTTTTGGTTATTTCGAAGCTGCCGGTTGCACTTTGTTCCAATAAAGCACAATAATTAGCCGGTGTAGCGGCTCTCCAAAACGCATCATCCGTAACTAAATGTGAATGACCTGTACCAAAACCATAAATAATACCGCCGTTCTTTGTTGTATTGGCAAGTATTTTCGCCGCCTGCATAATATTTTCTTCCTGTGTATCCAATACCTTTTGTACTACATCTTGCATTGTCAAAAAATAATTTTTCCAAGCCTTCATGATATCCTCCTTTTGTTCTCATGTTTTTCTCTGCATGGTTTTATGCTGCATGCAGTAAGTAACTTATAGACGACTGTTATCTAAACTTTCGATTAATTCTTGATAATCCTGATTTTTCGCATAATATGTAATGCGTGTCTTTACATCAGCCCAGTTTGATATTAAATGATACATATGATGTACCATTTCTTTATCACTTTCTGCATTCATATTCATAAAAAAGATATAACGCACATGCTGCTTTTCCCATAGCATATGATTTTTAAGACTTAAAAACGCAATAAATGGCGTATGGTAATCATAGCGGGAATGCAAACAGATGATGTCATTTCCAACTTCATTTCCTAAATGATAAATACCGTTTACCAATTTCGTAGCTTCCGCTTCCCCCCACATAGCTGCCAAGAGCTTTTCTAGCTCCTTGTACACATCTTGTTTATTTTTACACAACAACCCTTCTTGATATAAAGAAGGCAGCAAATATTTGCGGATAGAACAATTGATATCATATTCACTCTTTAATAACGATAAAATCTCATGGTAATAAAATTCTACCTTTCCCTGTATATATACAACCGGTACTTTACTGCTTGGCATAATAGGGATAGTCGTTATTACGATATCATTGTGTTGAAAAGAGAAATTTTCCAATTCTATGACATCACAAGTAACAATATCATCAATAAAGCCTTTAAAATTTTCATTCAGCGTATTCAGCGTCATGATCATTTCCGGTCTGCCATAACCACTTACTAATATTAAACGTTTCTTGATTCGGCTCTGATAACGATTTAAGGCTAGATTGAAATATAGTACCAGATACCCAAATTCATTATGGTCTATTTCAATCTGTAATTCCTCTTCAATCACATCAACAGCTTCCAACGTTAGCTCCACTGCAAATTGATAACGCCGATTATTTTCCAATAATAATGGATTCCGTAAAGTCAATTGCAGGCGAATACGCTCTGCCATGGATGGAATATGCAGCTTTAAGAATTCATATATCTCCGTATCCTTTTTGAAAGATATGGCGAAGCGCTGCTCAATACGTTTGAATACCTTTTGTAATAAAGCATCCATATAGGATAAATCAAATTTGCGGATATCTTCATTTCCCATCACTGTCTTAGATAAGATATGCATCGTTAGATAAATCGTTTCATGTTCAGGAAAAATGATATTCATCTGCTCTTCCAACATTTGCTTCAATTCTATGGCAGCTTTGTACGCTTTATGTTCTTTCATCTGCTGCATTACAGCGTCATCAAAACGAACATATTGATAAAATTTACAACGACGAAGCTCTATAACGATATGTATGACCATATTTTGAATAGAAACATCTGAGAAATGAATGTTATGTTTATTTAAAACATGCAATAGTGCCTCTCGTATATAACGTATCTCATTTTGATTATATTCACTGGAAAACATCACATTGTTTTGAACAAAGAAATCTTGCATCTTATCTTGAAAGAAAAAATCATTGATACAAATACGTTTCTGAATTTCACTTCCTTCTACGATGATTCCATTGTTGTTAGATTGAACGATGATAAGGTGATAATTATGTAATAAACGTTTCACTTCTTTAATATCCAAAGAAATCGTATTGCGGCTTACGTATAGTTCATCCGCTAGATCATCTAATTTTATCGGATAATCTAAAGATAAAAGCTTTCGGATGATATATATGGAACGTTCTTTTTGCGTATGCGGAAACTGCCGAGGCGATTCACTCTGGATACGATTCTTGATAGGTAAAAAAGCTTCTTCATTCAAGATATGCAACCGATAGCCTACACCACGTTTAATTTCTAATTCAGCACCATAGGCTGTTAATTCCATCTTTAAACCTTTTAATGTACTCTTAATGGTTCGTACACTGATATCCATTTGATCCGCCAGTTGTTTACTGGTGATATAATCTTGGGTATCCTTGAGAATACGGATGATACCTTTTAATCGCTCATTTAACAATATCATATTTCTCCTCCTGCTTTTTCCATAAATATCCTGCTGTTTGGATATTCAAAATTAAGAGTACATTATAGATACCTGTTCTTTTTCAACCAGGCATAAATGCGCAACATACCCTCTTTTAGCGTTTCTCTTGGGCAGGCAACATTCACACGCTGATATGCTCCATATGCTTTTCCGAAACCAATTCCCGGCTGTAATTCTACATGCGCTTCAAATTTCAGGCGTTCAGCAAAGTCTGCCGGTACCTGCAATGCAGAAAAATCAAGCCAAGCTAAATAGGTAGCCTGAGGAATTTCATATCTTACCAATGGCATAGTATTGGCAAGAAATTCCTTTAAGAACAGAAAGTTATCATAAATGTATGCACAGCACTCCTCCCTCCATTGATCCCCCTTTGTATATGCTGCAATCAAAGCCTCAATACCAAAAATATTGATGCTAGATAAACCGCTTGCTTTCGCTACGGATGCAAATGTTTCTTGTAACACCGCATTTTTGACAATTGCATACGATATTTTTAATCCGGCTAAATTAAACGTTTTGGTTGGTGCACCTAACAGAATCAAATTGTCATGATATGCACATCGGCATTTTAACGCACTCACATGATGTTGATTCGGCATGATGATATCCGCATGAATTTCGTCAGATACTACCCATACATTATAGCGCTTACACAGTTCCATTACATTGTTAATTTCTTCCAATGTATAACACTGCCCCGTTGGATTGTGTGGGTTGCATAAAATAAACATACGAATGGATGCATCTTTTTTCAAACATTCTTCAAAATGCTGCAAATCCATGTGCCATCCGCCTTGTCCATGTTGTAAAGGATTATAAACGACTTCTCGTTGTAAACTTTTTGGTATATTAAAGAAAGGCGGATATACCGGAGGTTGTACGATTACCTTTTCATCATGTTTTACCAACATATCGATCAACGTATAAAAACCATATACAACGCCTGTATTGAAGATGATTTCTTCTTTTCTCACCTCCACATCATGCTGTCGTTTTTCCCATTGTATGATAGCGTCATACAATTCCTTTGGAGGATCTGTATAACCATATATCGGATGCGCTGCCCGTTTTCTTATTGCTTCACTCACTTCAGGCAGACATTCAAAATCCATATCCGCAACCCATAAAGGTATCACATCTTCTTCTATTTGATAACGGCTCTTATAACGATCCCACTTGGTACAACTGCTGTTTAAACGTGATTGGGCTTTATCGAATTGATACATTTCATCACTCTCCTTTTCTTACATCCGGTTTACGATGCTTTATTTGGTATTATGCAGAATAGGATAGAAAACATCACAGAAGCTGTGATGTTTTCATACTCATAATTTATTAATCAGCTCCATTAGATCATCATCTGCATTATCTGGTACCTGTTTGCCGGTAAGTTTTACACCACGTCGTGACAATTCTTGAAAATCTTTAATTTCTTCATCTGTTACATTGATACTTTTTTTCACATTTCGCGTTCCATCACGCGCTGGAAGATTTCCAACATTGATTTCTTGAACCTCTACGCCATGATCCATCATACGCAAGATATCTTTAGGTCTGCGTACGACCAAAATGACACGCTGACCTTCATATTTACCACTTACTAAATTTTTTGTAGCTTTTTCGATATTCAATAACGATGATTTTAAACCTGCCGGAACAACTAAACGTAACGCTGCTTTTTGAACATCATTTTCATACATGACATCATTCGCCACCATGATTCTTGTCGCGTTTACAGCATTACACCAATATACCGCTACCTGACCGTGAATCAAACGATCATCAATACGAACATGTACCAAACCTTTTGTCATAACACTACCTCCATCAGCCTAAAATGCCGGCTACACTACAGACAATTCCCAAAATCATCACAAAGATAATAGCTTTAAAAGATGTCATTCCCTTTCTATTTAATAATGTATACACCAATGCTACTAATAAAACCGGAATCAATGAAGGCATAATTTGATTTAAGATGTTTTGTAGTTCCATTTTAACTTCGCCGCTTTTAAAGACAAATGGTACATTGGCATTTACAACACTAGGTATCAAAGCTCCTACGACCGTAAGTCCTAAGATACTCGCAGCTTCTGTTACTCGATTCATCTTATCCCCAAGATTTTGAATTAATTTTGTCCCTTCACGATAACCGATACGAATAAATTGACCTCGCAAAGCAACACGGATACAACCCCAAATCAAATACATGATAATCCCGATAGGATTTCCTTCTAATGCCATATAAGAACCAATAGAGAAGAAGATCGTATTGGCAATCACACCGAATAAAGTATCCCCGATACCGGCAAGTGGTCCCATCAAACCAGTTTTGATGGCAGATACAGCTTCTAAAGCTTCAATTCCTTCTTTTTCTTCCATTGCGATATCTATACCGAGTATGATTTCCGCAAATTCCTGATGAGTATTAAAGAATTGTAAATGTGTATTCAGTGCTTTTTTCATATCCTCCTGCTCAGGATACAATTTTTTTAATACAGGTATCATAGAGAAACAATATCCCAAACCTTGCATCTTTTCATAATTCCATGCTGCCTCACCTAATAACAACCAGCGATATCTAACTTTTTTAATATCTTGTTTTGTAATTGGCTCATTCATCTTCATCAGCTCCTTCCATAACGGATGTTAATTCTTTTTCGCCACTTCTGCGATATGCCAATAATGCCAGAGCAGCACCGACTAAAGCAACTCCCAACATAGGAATACTCATGTATGCAGATAGAACAAAACCGATTATCAAATATGCTGTATATTTTTTGGTAGGAAGATATTTCAACAAGATAGCAATACCAACAACTGGTAATAATCCTCCGGCAACTTTTAAGCCATCACCTAACCAATCCGGGAAGTAAGCAACAAAATTTTGTACTAATTCACTGCCTAGCAATAAACATAAGAATACTGGTATTGCTCTTGAGAATCCCCAACAGAAGATACCAAGGACATTCATCCGTTCAATGCCTTTTATATTACCGCTTTCCATATAACGATCCGCACGGTGTTGAAAGAACGTATTCGCAAAACGAGCAAATACATCAAGCTGAACCAATAACATTCCAACCGGTACAGCCAAACCGATACCGAACTCCACACCTTTGCCACTGATCGTACCCAATGCCGTACCAATTAAAGCAGCAGACATGAAATCCGGAAGTGATGATCCCCCAAAATTAGAAACACCTAAAACCATCAATTGTAAGGTTGCCCCTACAGTGAGTCCAAAGCTCAGATTCCCCATGACCACACCGGCAAAACAGCCGGCAATTAAAGGTCTGTTTAAACCAAAATCCATATGAATCGCATCGTTTATAGCAATAAATGCATAAAGCGATAGCAATATAATTTGTAGAAAATTAATTTCCATTTCCTTTTTCTCCTTTACTCGTCTTCCATATTTTGTTTTGTTTTCAGTAATAACTCATTCACATTAATCACATTTTCTTTTGCAACGGAAATGAGATTGTCCACAATTTGTGATAATTCCCCATTTCTTTGTAAATACGCTTCCATAACAAGAGGCAGGCTGATGCCGGCTATTAAATAACTCTTTTTTGAACTGGAAAATAACTGCGTAATAGCACTGCGGCAAGGTGAACCGCTGTAGATATCTGCTAATACGAGCAATGGCATAGAATTTTGCCAATGGATACAGGTGTGAATTTTCTTTTCCAAATCTTCACTTGAATCATCCTCTTCAAGTGCGCAGTATGTTATATCCGGTTCCTCACCTAAAATCATTTTCATCGTCTGATGATACCCCTCTGCTAAAGCACCATGCGATAGTATCAGCATCTCGTACAAGTGCCTCTCTCCTTCCTGTTTATTCTTCATCATCTATTCGTTTGCGAACATTTACGATATCTTCTACAGCTGTTTTTTTCACGACAGCAGCCAATGTCTTTACATCATAATTTAAGCTTTCACGAATGGCACTAATCAACATTACCAGATTCATACCCGTAATAACCTCTACCTGTGGATATTGCAAGGATAATGCAGCTATGCGTGTTGTCGCCCCGGACAGCAAATCGGTTAAAATTAAGACAGCGGCGTGATGCGATATAAAGTTTTCTACTTTTTTGTGAACATCGTTTATATCATCATCCGCATAAAGTCCGATAACATGGACTTGCTGCTCAATTTTTATAAACATGGAGGCACTATCCAATAACTCTTTGCCGATGTTTCCATGTGTTACGATCAAGATCGTATTATCCTGTTCCATGTCTGACCTCACTTAGATCTATCAATTGTTCCTTTTCTGCAGGTATTTGACGAATTTCCAACTTAACACCTTTGTTCATGAGCCGCTGACAAATTTCAATATCTTCCTTGCGCAAAATCACAAAACGATTCAATACTATGGCTTCTTTATCTGATTTATTACGGTAACCGCCCACATTAATAGAGTGAATCGTAGGTAATATCTCATGAAGCTGCCAAGCATCACTGAAATTTTCAACGATGACCATCACGCGATCATCATTTTCTAAGGCATCTAATAAAGCATCTCGGCATGCAGCAAGTTCATAAAACAGCAGTTCAACATTTTTAGGCTTCGCTAAATTGATCAGCTTGTGTCAAGTAGACACACAAAATAATTAAAACATTTTTGTCC